>CAVJLN010000016.1:0-19061 GCA_963650485.1 Bacteroidaceae bacterium | reverse complement strand
GGAAGCGAAGCATAATTTTAGTGGTAGGGACAATAGAAACTTAGTAAAAATTAAAATAAAAGATAAAAGGAGAAAAAAGAAAATGGGTATTTATGAAGAACTGGTGGCAAGAGGACTGATTGCACAGGTAACCGATGAAGAACAGGTCAGAGACCTCATCAATAACGGAAAGGCAACCTTTTATATTGGATTTGATCCTACCGCAGACAGCCTCCACGTAGGACATTTTATGGCACTCTGTTTAATGAAGAGACTGCAGATGGCAGGAAATAAGCCGATCGCTCTGGTTGGCGGCGGAACCGGTATGATCGGGGATCCCTCCGGAAGAAGCGATATGAGAACCATGATGACAACCGAAACGATTGATCACAACTGCGAATGCTTCAAGAAGCAGATGAGCAAATTCATCGAATTCGGTGAAGGAAAAGCCATGATGGTAAACAATGCCGACTGGCTTCGTGACTTAAATTACATTGACTTTATCCGTGATATCGGATCCTGCTTCTCCGTGAACAACATGCTTCGTGCGAGATGCTACGAGCAGCGTATGGAGAATGGATTGTCCTTCCTGGAATTTAATTACATGATTATGCAGTCCTATGACTTCCTGGAGCTGTACAAGAGATACGGCTGTAACATGCAGTTTGGTGGAGACGACCAGTGGAGCAACATGCTCGGAGGAACCGAACTGATCCGTAAGAAATTAGGGAAAGATGCACAGGCGATGACCATTACCCTGCTCCTTAATTCCGAAGGAAAGAAGATGGGTAAGACACAGAAGGGTGCCGTATGGCTTGATCCGGAAAAGACCACTCCGTTTGAATTCTACCAGTACTGGAGAAATGTTGCCGATGCAGATGTCCTTAGATGCATCCGCATGCTGACGTTCCTTCCGTTAGAGGAAATTGATGTGATGGACAGCTGGGAAGGCAGCCAGTTAAACAAGGCAAAGGAAATCCTGGCTTACGAGCTTACCAAGCTGGTACATGGGGAAGAAGAAGCAGACAAGGCACAGGAGAGTGCAAAAGCATTGTTCTCTATCGGTGTTGCTGCCGAAATGCCTACCACAGAACTGAGCGAAGAAGACTTTGTTGACGGTAAGATTGACATGATCGGTGTTCTGGTAAAAGCAGGACTCGTTGCAAGCCGTTCCGAAGGAAGAAGAGCGATTGAACAGGGCGGAGTTACCTTCGGCGATGAAAAGATTACCGATGTCAAAGCTGCATTTGAAGCAGATGCCTTTGGCAAGGACGGCGTTGTAGTGCGTCGTGGAAAGAAGAACTTCCGTAAGATCGTTGTCAAATAACAAAGCCATAGCCTGTAAGAGAGGGTACTATGAAAAATATTGAATATGAATACCGAAATCTCCCGATTCCGGGAGGCGGTTATGTGACCGGGTTCCTGTTTGATCCACACAGGGAAAAGGTGTTATATATCCGTACCGATATTGGGGGATGTTACCGGTTTTCTTATGAAAACCAGCATTGGAATTCACTGAGTGAGTCAGTCAACATGTTTGACTTAAGTGAAACCTATCCGATTGCTATGGCCACAGACTTCCAGCAGGACGAGACGCTTTATGTCATAAGCGGCATCAATAAGGAAGGCACAGAAGGAACTTTCAGTATTTCCCAGGATGGAGGAAAGACTTGTACGCGTGAGAAAATTCCCTGCTTCGTGCACGGTAATCTGAACGGTAGAGGAACCGGATATCGTCTGGTGCAGAATCCAAAGGATAAAACGACACTTTATTTTGCTTCCCAGAAGGACGGTCTTTTATGGACCGGAGACTATGGAAAAACCTGGGAGAAAACGGACATCTGCGGTGAAAAGTATTTGACGAATATATGGTGTGCGCCGGACGGACAGACACTCGTTGTGGGAACCGCAGGAATTACGACCGGAACGAAGGGATGCAGGGGACACAGCCTTTACGTTTCTTATGATGCAGGAGCGCATTTTGAGCCTTTGCCAGAGCCGGAGAATATTTCCATTCCGGAATCGAAATGGAACGGCTATGTGGCACACCGTTATGATTACGATGGCACGTATCTGTACTATACCATGAATTATACCGGAGCCCATTCCTATATTGTGGATATGGGTTATAGCTGTGACTGCGGCGATCTGCTTGGCGGCCGGGTGATTCGTTATTCCTTTGATGAAAAGGGAAGGATTGCTTCCTACGAAGATATCACTCCGATGGAATATGCGTTAAAGGGAGAACGTGGAGCGTATGCACCGGGAACCATATTAACGTATGGCTTTGGTGGAATTTCAAGCTGCCCGAAGGAGCCGGGACTGCTGGCATTAAGCACCCTCTGCCGGGAAGAAGGGGATATGGTTTATCTTTCGAGAGATCATGGCGCTACCTGGCAGGTGGTATTATACGATCTTGAGATCGGAAATCTGCATTTTCATGCTTCTTATATGAAGCCGGAATACAATGGCAAAGAATCTCTGCTGCACTGGCTGAGTGATATTAAGATCAATCCGTTTGACCCGGATGAGGTGTGGTTTAACAGTGGAACCGGAGTGTTTGTCTGCCATAACTTTACATCAGAGCAAAGAAGCTTTGAGGACTGCTGTGACGGAATCGAAGAGACGGTGCACTTGAATGTATACAGTCCGGTGGACGGACCGGTGAAGGTACTTGATATTTTGGGCGACCTTGGCGGCTTTGCTTTTGAAGATCTGGATACACCGTGCGAAAACTCCTTTGCGGATGCAGACGGCAACCGGTATATCACCTGTATCAATGCGGACTTTTCGGATGAACATCCGGAATATGTCCTTGTGACGCCGCGAGGCAACTGGAAGGGCAAAACAAAGGGAGGACTGATCCTTTCGAAGGACTATGGCAGGACCTTTGAGCGTCTCCCCTTGCCGTTTGGAATTTCCGATTATCTGGATGAATGCTTCCGGAAGATTGAATGCCCGAACGTAAATTCCGGATGGGTGGCGATGGCAAGCGATGCACAAACGATCTGTTATGGCGTAGCAGAGGGAATTGATCTGTATATGAAGGGGATTCTCGTGAGCCACGATCAGGGTGTCCATTTTCATAAGGCACAGATCTTCGGCTATGGAGCGGATGGTATTGCCGACAGGGAGGAGACAAACGAAGCTATTCATTTGAAAATCTATGCAGACCGTGTGAATCCTTTGGTCTTTTACGGATTTGCGGATGGATTTGCCATTTACTTGAGTACAGACGGCGGTGATCATTTCTACCAGATCAGCGGGCCACTCTGTGAAGGAACTGTGCTGGGCCTGATCGACTGTGCGAACAAAACGGAGCTCCGCGGAGCTGCCGGCAAAGAAGGTGTCTTTTACTGTGCAATGGGCAAGGATGGGCTTTATCGGTTAAAGGTGGATCCGGAAACCAAGGAGGTTTGGCTTGCACGTTTGACGAAAGAGGGCGAAAGTGTATTCCGTATGGGACTTGGTGTGCTTCCGGGGCAGGATTACCGCACCGGTGACAAGGCACTCTATATCTGCGGAATCATTGAGAAGCAGTATGGCTTCTTCCGGTCCTTTGATGAGGGCAGGACGTGGGAGAAGCTGAACAACGATGCACAGCAGTTTGGAGACATTAACAGTATGGACGGTGACAGTAGAGATCCGTATGTATTCTATATTGCGACCGGATCCTTTGGAGTAAAATATGGAAAACCGAAAGCCTGAGAAAAAGAAGCTCATAACCGGGGATACCCTGCCATATCTGGGAGATACCCTGACGCTTACCGTGGTGCGTGAGGATCGTAAGAACGGGCGGATAAAACGTGTGATGAACCGGCTTATTATGACGGTTCCCTATGAGGCAGACGCTTTCTTCCGTGCACGGCTTTTAGACAAATGGTTCCGCAAGGAAGCACTTGCCGTCCTAACGGAGAAAGCAGAAGAGTATGCAAAGTTTTATGGCGTTTCCTTTACGAAAATTTATATCAAGGATCAGAAAAGCTGCTGGGGAAGCTGCAGCTCGAAGGGAAATCTTAATTTTAACTGGCGCATCCTGTTAGCGCCGGAGCCGGTATGCGATTATATTGTCATTCATGAGCTTTGCCACCGGATTGAGATGAACCACTCACCGGAATACTGGAAGCTGGTAGAACGGCTCTGCCCGGAGCACAAGCAGTACCGCAAATGGTTGAAGGATCATATTTCCGAGCTTTATCCTTTTTAAGAAGAAAGTTCGGAAAGCTATTTTTCAAGTCATGATTTTGCTATAATTAGTCATATTTAAAATACCTCTCCACATACATTTTATTAAATGTGCGAGAGGTATTTTTATGGAATTGAATACGAACAGGGAATATGATTTATACAACGATATCAAGCAGCGCTGCAAGGGAGAGATTTACATTGGAGTGGTCGGCCCTGTGCGCACCGGAAAGTCCACTTTTATCAAGCGGTTTATGGAAGAAATGGTGCTTCCGAATATGTCCGATGAATTTGAAAAGGAGCGTGCAGTAGATGAACTTCCACAGAGTGCCGGGGGGAAAACCGTAACCACGACAGAGCCAAAGTTTATTCCGAAGGAAGCAGCCAGAATTAAGATTCAGGAGGGAATCGAAGCCAGTGTACGCCTCATCGACTGTGTCGGATATATGGTAGAGGGCGCTGCCGGGCACATGGAGGACAGCGCGGAACGTATGGTAAAAACGCCCTGGGCAAAAGAAGAAATTCCTTTTACCAAGGCGGCAGAAATTGGAACCAGAAAGGTTATTCAGGATCATTCCACGATCGGAATTGTAGTGACCTGTGACGGCAGCTTTGGTGAAATTGAGCGGGAAAACTACATAAAGGCGGAGGAACAGACCATTAAGGAACTGAAAAAGCTAAAGAAGCCGTTCGTGGTTCTGATGAACACGGTAAAACCCTATGGTGAGGAAGCAAGACAGTTGTCAAGGGAGCTTGCCGGGAAGTATCATGTTACGGTTGTTCCGGTAAATTGCAAGCAGCTTGGTAAGGAAGATATTTTGCAGATCTTTGAAAAGGTGCTCTGCGAATTCCCGATCAGCTCCATGGAGTTTTATCTGCCTAAGTGGGTGAACATGCTTCCTATGGATTATCCGCTTAAGGAAGACCTGATTAATCAGATCAAGGATCTTATGGATCAGTATGAAACCATTAAGGATGCAAGGGAGAACGATATCAATCTGATAAGTGAATATGTCACGGCAAGCAAAATGGACGGAATCGATTTGTCCAGTGGCTGTGTACGGATCTGGGTGCAGATCGGGGACAATTACTATTATCAGATGCTGAGTGAAATGGTGGATGAACCGATTCAGAATGAATATCAGCTGCTTTCTTCCCTTAAGGATATGGCAAAGATGAAGAAGGAGTATCAGAAGGTCATTCATGCCATGGATGCGGTGCGGAATAACGGCTACGGCGTGGTAGCCCCGGAACGGTCGGAGATCCGTCTGGATAAGCCGGAGGTCATCCGTCACGGCAATAAGTATGGCGTCAAGATTCATGCGGAGAGCCCGAGCATTCATCTGATTAAGGCCAATATCGAAACAGAGATTTCTCCGATTGTCGGAAGCGAAAGCCAGGCCAAGGATCTGATTAAATTTATCGAAACAGAGAGCGAACAGGGAGATGGGATCTGGGAAACCAATATCTTTGGCAAGTCTGTGGAACAGCTTGTGTATGATGGTATTAACAGCAAGATTGCCATGATCGGAAATGAAAGCCAGTTAAAGCTTCAGGAAACCATGCAAAAGATTGTGAATGAATCCAACGGCGGTATGGTCTGTATTATTATTTAAAATCTGAGATTTAAAATCAGAAGCTTTCCTCTATTCATTTTCTCATAATTTTGGTATACTGAAATGGTGCAGGACTTCCTGCACCATTTATCATGATTGGGAAAGTGATTAATTGAAAATTGATCAGAAAAGAGAGGGTATGCAATGAATCAGGTATATGAGAAGGTAACAGGATGCTATGAAAGTATTAAGGACAAAATTCCGTTTACGCCAAGGGTTGCGTTAGTGCTCGGCTCCGGTCTTGGCAATTATGCAGACACGATGGAAGTAAAGGGAGAAATTGATTATAACGAAATTGATGGCTTCCCGGTGTCTACCGTACCGGGACATGCCGGTAAGTTTATTTTCGGATATGTGAAGGGGGTCCCGGTGGTATGCATGAAGGGACGGGTTCATTACTATGAGGGATATTCCATATCGGATGTGGTTCTGCCTACCCGCCTGATGAAGAGAATGGGAGCTGAGATTCTGTTTCTTACGAATGCTTCCGGAGGAATCAATGAGGCTTTCCAGGCAGGTGACTTTATGCTGATTACCGATCACATTTCCTGCTTTACGCCGAATCCGCTGATCGGACCGAATGTGGAAGAGTTCGGGGTACGGTTTCCGGATATGACCAGTGTTTATGATGAGGATTTGCAGGAGATTATCCGCAATATAGCAAAGGAAAACCGGATTGATTTGAAGGAGGGCGTTTACGTCCAGCTTACCGGACCTTCCTTTGAATCTCCGGCAGAAATCCGTATGCTGCGGACACTTGGCGCAGATGCGGTGGGCATGAGTACGGTTGTGGAAGCCATTGTGGCTAATCACATGGGAATGAAGATCTGTGGAATTTCCTGTGTCTGTAATTTGGCAGCCGGAATGAATGAACATCCGCTGACCCATGAGGAGGTGCAGGAAGCCTCTGCCAAGGCAGCGCCGTTGTTTGAACAGCTCGTTACCGAAAGTATTGCAGCATTTTAGAAAAAGGAGGAAAGGGTCATGTTTCATTTGGAGAGCATTCCCGTTACCGATCTGATTATTTCTGCCATGGAAGCAAGAAGGAAGGCTTATGCACCGTATTCCAACTATATGGTAGGAGCGGCACTTCTTACGAATGATCTGCGGATT
This sequence comes from Bacteroidaceae bacterium, assembly GCA_963650485.1. Lineage (GTDB taxonomy): Bacteria > Bacillota > Clostridia > Lachnospirales > Lachnospiraceae > Suilimivivens. The sequence continues at coordinate 12,168 of CAVJLN010000016.1, read as the reverse complement.
TATACCGGCTGTAATATTGAGAATGCTGCATTTACACCTGGAATCTGTGCGGAACGCTGTGCGATCAGTAAGGCCATCAGTGAAGGAAGCTTGAAATTCAAGGCGATTGCCATTGCCGGAAGTCCGAAGGGAGAAGCGCTTACCCAGTATTCTTATCCCTGTGGAGTCTGCAGACAAGTGATGCGTGAATTTGTAAAGCCGAATGATTTTTTTATCATTGTTGCCAAGAGCGTGGAGGAGTATCAGGTCTTTACTTTAGAGCAGCTCCTTCCGGAGAGCTTTGGAAACGAGAATTTACTGGGAATATAAGAAAAGGGGCGTGCAATGAAATTACGTTTTTTTAATGCGAGAATTCTTTCCATGGAGGAAGGAATGGAAGTTGTCAAGGGAGAAGTCTGGACAGAGGATCAGAGGATTCTGTATGTCGGAGCATCTGCCGCGAAGCAGGAAATCTGTCAGAAGCTGCAAAGAGAAGACATTGAATTTGACCGTGAAATTGACTGTGACGGGGATTTATTAATGCCGGGATTTAAGAATGCCCATACGCATTCCGGCATGACGGTACTGCGTTCCTATGCCGATGACCTGCCATTAAATGAATGGCTCAATGAGCAGATCTTTCCGGTGGAAGCGAAGATGACATCAGAGGATATTTATGAATTAAGTAAGCTTGCCATATTAGAATACCTGACAAGTGGTGTGACGGCTGTGTTTGATATGTATCTTACGCCGGAGAGTATTGCACAGTCCTTTGAGGATATGGGGATGCGCTGTGTGCAGGTGAGTGCACTGAATAATTTCAGTCAGTCCTTAGAACTTGTGGAGGAAATGTATCAGAAGCTGAATCGGCCGGACAGCCTCAATTCTTATTTTCTGGGATTCCATGCAGAATACACCTGCAGCCGGGAATTGCTGGAACAGGTGGCGGCTCTTGCACAGAAATATCAGGCACCGGTCTTTACCCATCTTGCAGAAACAGAAGCGGAAGTGGAGGGCTGTAAGGAGCGTTATGGCCTGACTCCGTTGGCATTCCTTGATTCTATTCATATGTTTGACTATGGCGGCGGGATTTATCATGGGGTGCATATGACGGAGGAAGATCTAAAGATTATGAAAAAGCACGGACTCTGTATTGTGACGAATCCGGCTTCCAATCTGAAGCTGGCAAGCGGCATTGCACCGGTTGCAGATTATTTGAAGCAGGGAATTCCGGTAGCCATCGGAACAGACGGCCCTGCCAGCAACAACTGTCTTGATATGTTCCGGGAGATGTTTCTGGTAACCGGCCTTGCCAAGGTACGGGAAGGGGATGCTTCTGCGGTAGATGCAAAGGAAGTGCTTAAGATGGCAACGGTAAACGGTGCACATGCCATGGGGCTTAAGGACTGTGATGTGTTAGCACAGGGGAAATATGCCGACATGATCCGCATTGACTTAAAGCAGCCCAATATGCAGCCAATTCACAATATCTGCAAGAATCTCGTATACAGCGGAAGCAAGGCCAATGTGAAGATGACGATGGTAAATGGGAAGATTCTGTATGAAAACGGAGCTTTCGCAGAAGAACTGCAGGCAGACAGAATTTATCTGACATGTGAAGAAATTACATGTAAGCTTTGTGGCTGAATGGTTATAACAAGGTTGCTGAAGGGGGAATGCTACACAATATCTTTAAATGAACAAACAGTTGTGCTATGATGAAAACAGATATACAGAAATGATATCATATAATGAAACTGGAGGGGTATTTCATGAAGAAAGAAACAAAAGAAGAATTCAGACAATTAATGGAAGAACGAAGGAAGAACAGGGAGAGGGTCGGCTTTTTAAATTCCATTAAGACCAACATCGTATTTCTGGTTGTATTAGTAGTCATTATTACAGCGGTGATCTGCCGTATTCCGTCTATTCCGTTGGAATTTATGGTAGCTGTGCTGATTGTATTTATGATTGCTGCATTCTTTGCCATTTCCATGTTTGTGAATCCGATTATTAAGATTTCAAGAAACATTGGAGCCATGGCAGAGATGGACTTCCGTGATGACGGCGTCCTGGATGCTCTTGGAAAGAAAAAGGATGAAGTCGGTGTGATGGCTCGGGCTTTAATCCGTATGCGCAAGGAAATGAAGACTGCCATTGGGAAGATCCGGGATGGAAGCAGTGAATTATATGATGCGGCACAGTCCATGAACCAATCGGCTTCCCAGACGGCAGAATCCGTAGATCAAGTTGATAAGGCAATCTCCGAAATCGCACAGGGCGCATCCTCCCAAGCACAGGAGACACAGACTGCCACTGAGAATGTTATTCTGATGGGAAATATGATTGAAGAAACCAACAACGAGATCGAAGATCTCCGTAACAGCGCAAGAGCCATGCGTACTGCCGGTGAAAATGCCATGAAGATTCTCGGAGAGCTGAATAAAATTAACCAGCAGACAAAGGACGCAATCTCTGTGATTTATGAACAGACCAACACCACGAATACTTCGGCCATGAAAATTAAGGAAGCAACCAATATCATTACCGATATTGCGGAAGAAACCAATCTTCTTTCTTTAAATGCTTCCATTGAGGCAGCACGTGCCGGAGAACAGGGAAGAGGCTTTGCAGTCGTTGCTTCCCAGATCCAGAAGCTTGCCGAGCAGTCCAATGAATCGGCAAGACAGATTGCCCAGATCATTGATGAACTGATTTCTGATTCGGCGAAATCCGTGGAAACCATGGAAGAAGTGAAGGAAGTGATTAAGAAGCAGGATGAATACGTTTCTAATACGGAAGCTTCCTTCCATGATGTCAATGACGGCATTGCCAAGTCCATCGATGGAATCCATACGATTGCTGCGAAGACCAAGGATCTGGATGGTGCAAGAGTGAAGGTCGTGGATGTTGTCCAGAACCTGACAGCGATTGCAGAGGAGAATGCGGCAAGCACCGAAGAAACCTCTGCATCCGCGGCAGAAGTAGGCAATACAATCGGAAATGTTGCACAGGAAGCAAAGCATCTGAATGTGATTGCGAATGATCTCGATGAGAATATCAAAGTCTTTATCATGGATTAGAGTAGAGAATTTATGGAGTATGTAATTTTTACGGCAGCGCTTGGAATCATTCTGATTCTGTTATTCTTAAAAGGATTATATGATTACCGGCAGGAACAGAAGAGATTCCGGAAATGTCTGCATACGGATTACGGAAAGAAGCTGGAACGGGAATACAAACCGGAGTGTTTTGCACATATTTCCCGTTATGCGCAGAAACATGCCGGGGAATTCCCGATTGATGAAATTACCTGGTATGATCTGAATATGGACGAAGTGTTTAAGCAGATGAACTATACCTATTCTTCCGCAGGGGAAGAGTACTTATATTATCTGTTACGGAATCCACGGCTCAATGAGGATTACCTTTCTCATATGGAGGAGGTAATCCGCTATTTTGATAAGCATACAGAAGAGAGGGAAAATTTACAGTTTATTTTTTCAAGGCTTGGCAAGATAGGCAAATTTTCCATTTATGATTATCTGGATTATCTCGATGACCTTGGAGAACGGAATAACCGGAGGCATTATCTTGCTTTGCTTCTGATGCTTGTTTCAATCGGAATTATGGTAGTGAACTTTTCTGTGGGAATTCTTGCTTTACTTGCTGTCGTGATCTATAACAATGTCACGTATTTTGGCATGAAGAAGGAAATTGAACCCTATATTACCAGCTTTGCGTATGTTTTTCGGCTGCTTAATATTTATCCGGAGATTAAAAAGCACCGGGCAGACTGTCTGGAGGAAGAATTCGGGGAGATGGAACCGGCATTTCATCGGATGGACGGATTTCAGAGAGGCTCCGGAATTGTCATGAGTGGAACGCGGGCCGGTGGAAGCGGAAGCCCGTTGGACATGCTGATGGATTTTCTGCGGATGGGATTCCATATCGATCTTATTAAGTTTAATCAGATGCTTGGTGAAGTGCGCAAGCATCTGGACGCGGTGGACACGCTTCTTACCCATTATGGATTTATTGAAAGCTGTATTGCGATTGGAGAGTACCGGACTTATTTGGGAGACTTTTGTGTCCCTTCTTTCCATGAAGAAAAGAGAATACGGATGGTGGAGGGGTATCATCCACTATTGACTAACCCGGTCGGAAACACATTTGAGACCGGAAAGGGCATGCTGATTACCGGCTCGAACGCCTCCGGCAAATCGACCTTTTTAAAAACTGTTGCAATCAATGCGCTTCTGGCGCAAAGTATTCATACCTGTCTGGCAGACGAATTTGAAACCTGCTTTTTCCACATCTGTTCTTCCATGTCCATGAAGGACGATGTATTGCATGGAGAAAGCTATTATATGGTGGAAATCAAGTCCATAAAACGGATTCTGGATCTTATAGCACACAGGGATTACCGGGTATTATGTTTCGTGGATGAAGTGCTGCGTGGAACGAATACCGTAGAGCGGATTGCGGCTTCTTCTCAAATTTTAAAGAGTCTGAATTCGGAAAACAGCATGTGCTTCGTGGCTACTCATGATATTGAACTGACAAGCCTCTTGGAAAACCGGTATGAGAATTATCATTTCATGGAAGAGGTTACGGATGGAGATGTCACCTTCAGCTATCGATTACTGCCCGGAAAGGCAACGACGAGAAATGCAATCCGTCTCTTATCCATCATGGGATATCAGGAGGATATCATCCGGAAAGCCGAGCAGATGACATCGGAATTCATACGAAACTCCCAATGGCAGATGCTTGACTAAGAATAGGTGAAATGATAAAATAATAGCTACAATACTTGAAGAAAGGTCTTGGTAAGAATATGAACAATCTGATTGCATTTGTGAATGAATTTTTATCATATTTACTTGTGATGGTGATTATTGTGGCTCTCTGTGGGGTTGCGATTTTTATTGGAACGACCTTACGGAAACGTAAAAATGTGCAGGAAGCAGAAGCTGCGAAGGAAGCAACGGATAACGCATCATAAGCTGGTACACAGTATAGTACGAAGGATCCGCTTAGATTAGGCGGATCTTTTTTTATGTAGAGCACTTAGTGAAAGCAAGCTATAGGCGCAGCTTGAACTTAGTGCGAACGATACCTGTGTACTTAATGAGGACAAGTCAAAGATGCAGTCCGAATTTAGTACAGCAGGTAATGTGGAGTATACGAAAGAAGGAATTCATTAAAAAATGGCAAAAGGTAGCAATCAGAAACTGAAAATGTTATATTTGCTCAAAATTCTATCAGAGAAGACGGATGAAGATCACTGTCTCTCGGCACAGGAGCTTATCAGCGAATTGCAGAAGTATGAGGTGAGTGCGGAGCGTAAGAGCATTTACAATGACATCGAATGTCTTACGGACTTTGGGTACGATATTGTGAATAAAAAGGCAAAAACAGGTGGTGGCTATTATCTGGCAAGCCGTGAATTCGAGTTGCCGGAATTAAAGCTTCTGGTGGATGCGGTGCAGTCTTCCCGTTTTATTACGCAAAAGAAGTCACGGGAGCTTATTCATAAGATTGAGACGCTTGCCGGACCTTATGAAGCGAAGAAGCTCCAGCGTCAGGTTTTTGTGGCAAGCCGTATTAAAACGGAGAATGAAAGCATTTATTATAATGTAGATCACATTCACAATGCGATTCAGGACAATGCTCCGATTGCTTTTATTTACATGGAATGGAATGCGAAGAAGGAATTTGTTCCGCGGCATAATGGGAAGGAGTACCGGGTGAGTCCCTGGGCACTGACCTGGAAGGAAGAAAATTATTATCTTGTTGCGTTTGATGATGAGGAAGAGAAGATCAAGCATTTCCGTGTCGATAAGATGAACCGGATCCGTGAACTTGAAGGACAGATAAGAAAGGGATCGGAGGAATTTGAGAGGTTTGATATTGCCGAGTATACGAATCAGTCATTCGGAATGTTTGGTGGGCAGACGCAGTGGGTTACCTTGCAGCTTTCTAACGCACTGGCCGGTGTATTGTTTGACCGGTTCGGAAAGGAAATTGATGTACGGAAAATTTCGGAGGAGGAAATTTCGGTCAGAATTTCCGTCTGTGTCAGTCCACAGTTTTTCGGATGGCTTACGGGACTTGGAAGCCGGATAAGGATTACTGTACCAACGGAGGTAACAAGGCAGTATCAGGAATTTTTGCGTGAAATTATGAATCGGTATGAAATATAGTACTTGATGAAATATGGATGTTCTTCGTTACTGGAACGAGGTGCGAGTGAGCAGTAACTGTTCTTCATAAAACAGAAGAATTTCATATCCTGCATTGACAAGGAAGATGCAATTTACTATACTAGATCTTGATATCACCATTTAAGAACAATACTAGATATTGGTGAATGGGCTCTGAATAGTTACCATGATTTTTAAAAGAAAAACGTAACGATCTGGTTACGAAATAAATGGATGGAGGGGTTATCATGAGTAGCATGGATGCGAAGGAAGAAGTTGTTAATTTTGGAGAGGAGTTCAAGCCGGAACGGGACGTTAAGGTGATTAAGAAGGACGGAAGTCTGGAAAGCTTTAATGTACAGAAGGTCATTGATGCCGTAGGCAAGAGTGCGTACCGTGCACTGACCAAATTTACAGAGGATGAGAAGAAGCATATCTGCCAGTATGTGATCGACAAGGTGAATGAACTGGAACAGGATCAGATCCCGATTCCGATTATGCATAATATTGTGGAGAGTGCCCTTGAGGATGTAAAGCCTATCGTTGCAAAGAGCTATCGTGATTACCGGAATTATAAGCAGGACTTTGTCCGAATGATGGATGATGTGTATAAGAAGAGCCAGTCCATTATGTATGTTGGTGACAAGGAAAATGCCAATACCGACAGTGCTCTTGTCTCTACGAAGAGAAGTCTGATTTTCAATCAGTTTAATAAAGAATTGTATCAGAAGTTTTTCATGACGACAGAAGAGATCCAGGCATGCCGTGACGGCTATATTTATGTGCATGATATGTCTGCGCGTCGTGATACCATGAACTGCTGTCTTTTTGACGTGGCAAATGTGCTGACCGGCGGTTTTGAAATGGGTAATATTTGGTACAATGAGCCGAAGACTCTCGATGTTGCCTTTGATGTAATCGGCGATATTGTATTGAGTGCAGCGAGCCAGCAGTACGGTGGTTTTACCGTGCCTGAGGTAGATAAGATTTTAGAGCCTTATGCAGAGAAAACCTATCAGAAGAGTCTGAAGAAATACCTGAATCTCGGCATCGACCAGCAGACCGCAGAGGCAGAAGCGTATGCCGATGTGAAGCGGGAATTCGAGCAGGGCTTCCAGGGCTGGGAGTACAAATTTAATACAGTGGCAAGCTCCCGTGGGGACTATCCGTTTATTACGGTTACCGCAGGAATCGGCACCGGACGTTTTGCCCGTCTTGCCACGATTTCCCTCTTAAATGTACGACGCAGAGGACAGGGTAAGAAGGACTGCAAGAAGCCGGTTCTGTTCCCGAAGATTGTCTTTTTATATGATGAAAACCTGCATGGCCCCGGCAAGGAGCTTGAGGATGTATTTGAAGCAGGCGTAAAGTGCTCCGCGAAGACCATGTATCCGGACTGGTTATCTCTTACCGGAAAGGGTTATATTGCGAGTATGTATAAGCGGTATGGCAAGGTCATTTCCCCGATGGGATGCCGTGCATTCCTTTCTCCTTGGTATGAAAGAGGTGGCATGCATCCGGCAGATGATCAGGATGAGCCTGTTTTCGTAGGACGTTTTAACATTGGTGCCGTATCCCTTCATTTACCGATGATTCTGGCTAAGTCCAGACAGGAAAGCAAAGACTTTTATGAGGTGCTGGATTACTACCTGAACCTGATCCGCCAGCTTCATATCCGTACTTACGCATATCTCGGAGAAATGCGTGCCTCCACCAATCCGCTTGCTTACTGCGAGGGTGGTTTCTTGGGAGGACACTTAAAGCTTACGGATAAGATCAAGCCGATTTTAAAGTCTGCAACTGCAAGCTTTGGTATTACGGCATTTAACGAATTGCAGGAATTATATAACGGGAAGTCCCTTGTGGAGGACGGACAGTTTGCATTGGAGGTTCTGGAGCATATCAACCAGAAGATCAATGAGTATAAAGAAGAGGATGGTAATCTTTACGCGATTTACGGAACCCCTGCAGAGAGTCTTTGTGGTTTACAGGTAAAGCAGTTCCGCGCAAAGTATGGAATTGTTGAAGGGGTATCCGATAGGGAATATGTTTCCAACAGCTTCCATTGTCATGTATCCGAGGATATTACGCCGATTGAGAAGCAGGATCTGGAATATCGTTTCTGGGAGCTGAGTAATGGTGGTAAGATTCAGTATGTAAAATATCCAATTGATTATAACATCGAAGCAATCAAAACTCTGATCCGTCGTGCCATGGATATGGGATTTTATGAGGGTGTCAATCTTTCTTTAGCTTACTGTGATGACTGCGGACATCAGGAGCTGGAAATGGATGTCTGCCCGAAGTGCGGAAGCCGGAACTTAACTAAGATTGAGCGTATGAACGGCTATCTGTCCTATTCCAGAGTGCATGGGGATACTCGTCTGAATGAAGCAAAAATGGCAGAAATTGCAGAAAGGAAGAGTATGTAGGGGATGAGATACCACAATATTACCAAGGATGATATGTTAAACGGTGACGGACTGCGTGTTGTTTTATGGGTTGCAGGCTGTTCCCATTGCTGCAGGGAATGTCAGAATCCCGTTACTTGGGATCCGGCAGGCGGACTGCTGTTTGATGAAGCTGCCAAGAAGGAAATTTTTGATCAGTTGGATAAGTCCTATATTTCCGGCATTACCTTTTCCGGAGGGGATCCGCTTCATGCAGCAAACCGTCTGGATGTGCGCAATCTGATGGCAGAAATCAAAGAGAAATATCCGGATAAGACGATCTGGTTATATACTGGGGATTCCTGGGAAAACATTCTTCACTATGCGATTCTGCAGTATGTGGATGTTCTGGTAGACGGAGAATTTGAGGTGGATAAAAAGGATGTAAAGCTCCTGTGGAAGGGAAGCAGCAACCAGCGTGTGATTGATGTACAGAAGTCTTTAAAGCAGACCGATCCGATGGTGCCGGTTCTGCATTGCGGAGATTATGCCTAAGCACAAATGCCATCATACGGATGGGGTTCTGAATAGTTACGATACATGAAAGAGAAAAGGAAAGAAATCCATGGAAACAATCAAAATCAAATATTTTAATGATAAACTGGAAAAGCTCACTTATATTGATGGAAAATCGGACTGGATTGATCTGCGTGCAGCCGAGGATGTGGATCTTAAAAAGGGCGAGTTCAAGCTGATTCCGTTAGGAGTTGCCATGCAGCTTCCGAAAGGATATGAGGCACATATTGTTCCGAGAAGCTCAACCTTTAAGAATTTCGGAATTATCCAGACCAATCATCAGGGCGTGGTAGACTGCTCTTATTGCGGAGATAATGACCAGTGGTTTATGCCGGTGTTGGCGGTAAGGGATACGCATATTTCCTTTAACGACCGTATCTGTCAGTTCCGTATCATGGAGAACCAGCCGAAGATTGCTTTTGATGAAGTGGCTTCCTTAAGCGGTACGGACCGCGGCGGATTCGGAAGCACAGGGAAGCAGTAAGACTCGAGTCGCGTCAGTAGCGGTTTGACAAATGGGGTTCTGCATTGTTACAGAAATGTATAAAATGACTCCTTTTACCTCATAATGGTACTAAACCGGAATGAGTGTGGAAGGAGTATTTTATGTGTGAAAAAATGAGTGCGGTACTTTCCGAGAATATGAATTACCTGAATGACCGGTTGAAGGTCAATGAAAATTTTGACGTGGTATACCGGGTAATTCGTATTGGTGGAAGAGAAGCCTGCATGTATTTTATTGATGGTTTTTGCAAGGATGAACTGATGCAGAAAATGCTTCAGTATTTTATGGATATGAAGGAAGAGGATCTGCCGGAAAATGCACATGAAATGTCAAAAAAGAAAATTCCTTATGTGGAGGTGGATCTGAATTCGGAATGGAAGGAGATTATTTATTTTATTCTTTCCGGGGTATTTGCGTTATTTATTGATGGCTATGAGGAATGCCTTTTGATTGATTCCAGAAGCTATCCGGCGCGAAGCGTATCAGAACCAGAAAAGGACAAAACACTTCGTGGATCCAAAGACGGCTTCGTGGAAACCGTGGTTTTTAACACCGCACTGATCCGTAGAAGAATCCGGAGCACAGATCTTCGTATGGAGATTATGAAGGCCGGGAAAAGCTCGCAGACGGACATTGTCCTGTGTTATATGGATGATCGCGTGGATCATGATTTCCTAAATGACATCAAGGATAAAATCCGTAACATCCATGCGGATGCCTTAACAATGAATCAGGAAAGTCTTGCGGAATGCTTATATAAAAAGCGGTGGATCAATCCATTTCCAAAGTTCAAATTTACTGAACGTCCGGATACCGCGGCGGCCCAGATTTTAGAGGGAGATGTGGTGATTCTGGTGGACAACTCTCCGTCGGCCATGATTACGCCCACGTCGGTGTTTGATGTGATTGAAGAAGCAGATGATTATTATTTCCCGCCGATTACCGGAACGTATCTTCGGATTGCAAGAATGATTATTGCCATTTTGACGTATTTCTGGACACCGACCTTTTTGCTGCTGATGGAGTATCCGCAGTGGATTCCCCATGGATTTGAATTTATCACGGTGCAGGGAGACATCAATATTCCGCTGATCTGGCAGTTCCTGATGCTGGAGCTTGCGATTGACGGACTGCGGCTTGCGGCCGTGAATACACCCAATATGCTAAGTACGCCTTTAAGTGTAATGGCGGCGCTTGTCCTTGGAGAATTTTCGGTGAACAGCGGCTGGTTTAATTCCGAGGTTATGCTTTATATGGCGTTTGTGGCGATTGCCAGTTATTCACAGGCAAGCTATGAGCTTGGCTATGCAGTGAAATTTATGAGAATGATTAATCTGATTCTGACGGCAATATTTGGCGTCTGGGGATATGTGGCAGCCGTAATTTTCTGTGTGATTGTATTATTTACCAACCAGACCATTGCAAAGAAAAGCTATATGTATCCACTATTTCCCTTTAACGGAAGAGCCCTGTCACGTGTGCTGTTCCGGCACCGGCTGCCGGGATCACGGTAAATTTAATAACCATTTTGTTCAACTCCATAGATTGCCTGATCGGTGGTAAAGCCATCGGATTCTAACTGGCGGATTAAGCCTGTATACGAAAAGGAACAAGTGATTTTTGCTTGTAACAGTTAGGGATGAGAGGTATAATATTTGTGTAACATCAGTTCCGGGAGGAATGCGGCTTGCCGTATCACCAGTGTCTAGGTTCACACATTTGATTATCCCGTAGAACACTTGGTGGCTGATGTCGCACTTGAAAACGTTTGATAAATCGGCTTGATATCCCAGCACTTGTTCGATACAATGAATCTTACAGGTGCTGGGATTCTTTGGGAAGAAACAGAAAGTTGGATGCGAAGAGGCGGATTATCTTCCAATTTACGGCGGACCAAATGGCACTGGCAGGCAGAATTCCCGGATAAAGGCGAAAAAGAACAATGGAAAGAGGCAGGAGCATGAATCTGATTAATATAGAGAATGTGACGAAATCCTATACGGAAAGAAAGTTGTTTGAGGATGCTTCCTTTTCCATGCAGGAGGGAGAAAAGGTCGGTGTCATCGGCATTAACGGAACCGGAAAGACGACGTTGCTGCGGATGATTATGGGAACGGAGGAGCCGGAAGAAGGGAACATCACGATTGCAAATCATGTGGTAATGCGTTACCTTCCCCAGCATCCGGAATTTGCAGCGGACAAAAGCAGCCTGGAATGTGTATTGCAGGGAAATATTACAGAAGAAAACCGCTGGTCCATAGAAAGCGAAGCCAAAACGATGATGACCCGGCTTGGAATTCAGGATTTTACACAGCCGGCAGGACAGTTATCCGGAGGACAAAGAAAGCGGCTTGCGCTGATCTCAGCCCTTCTTTCTCCAGCCGATATTTTGCTTTTGGATGAGCCGACCAACCACCTAGATAACGACATGGCGGACTGGCTGGAGGATTATCTGAAAAAATGGAAAGGCGCGTTTCTCATGGTCACCCATGACCGGTATTTTTTGGAC
>CAVJLN010000015.1:0-53003 GCA_963650485.1 Bacteroidaceae bacterium | reverse complement strand
TTTATCATGCATGATTCCGTGTAGTTATTGGGCTTCGATTTGGTATGCAACCTTACCCTCATGCATAACCTCATATAAGATTTCTGTCCGTCAGACCAGAGATTTGCCCATGAGTTAGTATGTTCCTCACATCCAGCTTCCTTCAGATTCCACCTCACAATGGACACCCTTGCTTTCGGCTATATCCTTCCCACTACCGGGCGGATTCGGGACTTTAACCCGTTAGAAACGTGCGCCGCTAGGCGCACATACCGGAAAGGGCATCGCGAACAGGCGATGCCCTTTTGTTTTCCTTTATTTTTCTACAATGATACCATCCCGGTATGCCTGTAGCAAAAGCTCAAGCTGCTTAATCTGATCCTTTAACTCGCGTCCGATGTCGGTATCGGATACCCGGATACGAACCGGAGCCACCTCGATGACCGTGGAATCGGAGAAAATATCGGATTCATGTAATACGGCTGCCTCCATGGATTCAAACGGTTCATGGGCAACCAGACGCATACCATGGGAATTGGCAACCAGCGTATATCCTGCAATTCCGGTCTTGCTCTGATAAGCCTTGGAAAAGCCGCCATCGATAATCAACAGCTTTCCGTCACATTTGATCGGAGACTCACCCTTCTTTAATTCTACCGGAACATGTCCGTTAATAATATGGGATTTCTTCGTATCCAGTTCAAATTCGTTCAGAATTTTATTTAAAATATCCTCGCGGTCAAGCAGGGAATAATAGGCATTTTTGGTTTCCTTATGGGTTTCCTTATCCTCGATGAAGTAACGTTCGAAGGTCGTCATCTTGTCCTTACCAAAAACAGGCGAGTTCGGTCCTGCCCAGATATACCAGATATAGTCCTGCGCCTTACGCATCTCTGCCGGATCATTCTTCGCATAGTAGCCTTTCCTAGCATAATTATCGAGAATATCATATAACTGCTTTCCCTGATAATCCTTTCCGTCCACATCCACGCTTAAGAAATTGCCCTCGGCATCCATCGGCATACAGCCATGGTATAACAGATTGGAATTGTATACCTTATAAAGACCGCCGTTGGAATACAGGAAACGTACATGCCTCTGAAGTTTTTCACATTTGAGGAAGGCCTGACGGATCCGCTCCATTACCTGCTCCTCATCCGGGGTAAGTGCATACGGATTCTTGGGATCTATGGTCGGGAAATCCGTATCATTCATCGGATATTCCTTACCATACGCCATAACCGTCTTCTTCTCATAGTCAATTTTATCAAGCAGCAGCCGGTCATCCATCAGAAATTCCGGATGCTTCATAATGACCTGCCCCTCCAGCTTAAACTGCATGATGGCGATCGCTTTATGAATCTTCATATCAAGGCTTAAGTCCTTGGTATTATAATCGGTATTATATTTAATGGAAAAAATATCACAGTTGGTATTCGAATAGGTATCGAGCGCAAAAGTAGCAAGCGGAATCAGATTAATTCCATACCCGTCCTCCAGCGTGTCCAGGCTTCCATAGCGGGCTGCAATTCGGATTACCGTCGCAATACAGGCAAGCTGTCCGCAGGCGGCTCCCATCCACAGAATGTCATGGTTTCCCCACTGGATATCCACCGAATGATAATTCATTAAAGTATCCAGAATGATATGCGGTCCCGGTCCACGATCGAAAATATCACCAACAATATGTAAATGGTCAATGACCAGTCTCTGAATCAGATTACTCAAAGCAATGATGAAATCCTGTGCTCGGCCGATCCGGATAATGGTATGGATAATCTCGTTGTAATATCCTTCCTTGTCCGAAATATCTGCTTTCTCGGTGATCAGTTCTTCAATAATATAGGCAAAATCCTTCGGAAGTGCTTTCCTTACCTTCGAACGGGTATATTTCGATGCCACCTTCTTCGTAATCTGTACCAGACGATGCAGCGTGATCTTATACCAGTCCTCGATATTATCCTCTTCGCTGATTACGATATCCAGCTTTTCTACCGGATAATAAATCAGCGTTGCCAGTGACTTCTTATCCTTATTGCTCAGTGTATTCTCGAATACCTCATCAATGGTACGGCGGACTGCACCGGAACCATTTTTTAACACATGGGCAAACTGCTCATATTCTCCATGGATATCCGTCAGAAAATGCTCCGTTCCTTTCGGTAGATTAAGAATCGCCTGAAGATTAATGATCTCTGTGGAAGCTGCAGCAATATTGGGATACTGCCGCGCCAGACTCTTCAGATATTTCAGTTCCATGCTCTCCTGCTGGCTCATATTTTCCTTATCCTTTCCCTCTCACATCTGCAAAATGGAGAACTCTCCGGCTATCCCCTTCCTGAATTACCACATTGTGCAGTTCCTCTGTATGACGGAATCGTCATCACTAATTATGCCTCGTCAATAACCTGACTCATCTGGTAATGTCCGGGACCTTTACCCTTTAGGAATTTTGCTGCCTGAATGGCTCCCTTTCCAAATACAGCCTTGGAATATGCTGTATGGGAGAATGTAATGACTTCATCCGTACCTGCAAAAATGACATCATGGTCACCGACAATCGTACCGCCACGAACGGAAGAAAATCCAATTTCCTTCTTCGGACGCTGCTGTCTGCGGGTGCTTCTGTCAAACACATATTCATATTCATTGTCTAATTCTTCATTTATGGAATCGGCAAGGGCAAGGGCTGTGCCGCTCGGTGCATCCAGCTTTAAGTTATGATGCTTTTCTACAATTTCAATATCAAATCCGGCCGGTGCCAGAATCGCCGTTGCTTCCTTTAAGATTTTAAGCAACATATTGATTCCAAGCGACATATTTGCAGACCGTAAGATTGCTACCTTCTTGGAGGCTTCTCTTACATAATTAAGCTGCTCATCGGAAAGTCCTGTGGTACATACAACACAGGGAATCTGTCTCTCCACACAATACTCCATCAGTCCCTTGATGGCCGTCGGATTACAGAAATCGATAATGACATCAGCCTCAACATTACACTGGCTGATATGCTTGTATACCGGAAATGGATTCTTCCCCTGGTCATAAACATCAACACCGGCAACCAGCTCCACTTCTTTATCCTGTGCAATCAGTCCTGCAATCATCTGCCCCATTTTACCATTGCATCCATGCATGATTACTCTTGTCATCACCCTGTTCCTCCTGTTGATTTTATATAATTCCGTATTTCTTCATTTCTGCTTCGAGCTTCTTTGCATTCTCAGGCTCCATCTCGGTTAAAGGGGCTTTCGGAACACCTACCTGTTTGCCCTGTAAGTTCAGAGCCATTTTAACCGGAATCGGGTTCACTTCACAGAATAATGCCTTACATAAAGGAATCGCACGTAACTGCTCGGCACAGCTTCCCTTCACATCTCCGTCAAAGAACTTCTGGCAGATCTCATGGGTCTGTCCGGGTGCCACATTGGATAATACCGAAATGACTCCCATTCCGCCTAAGGAAAGAATCGGCACAATCTGATCATCGTTACCGGAATACAGATCAACCTTGCCCTCTGCCAGGGACATCAGTTTCGCGATCTGTGAAATATCTCCGCTGGCTTCCTTGATGCCTACAATATTCTCAACCTCGGTACACAGCCTGACTGCGGTTTCCGGCTGAATATTACATCCGGTACGGCTCGGTACATTGTAAAGAATACAAGGCACCTTGATCGAATCTGCAATTGCCTTGAAGTGCTTAAATAAACCAGCCTGGGTTGCCTTGTTGTAATAAGGAGTAACTAAAAGCACACCGTCTATTCCGTATTTCTCTGCTTCAGTAGAAAGATAAATTGCTGTTTCGGTACAGTTCGAACCGGTTCCTGCAATAACAGGAATTCTGCCTGCCACCTTTTCTACACAGTACTTGATCACAGCCAGGTGCTCCTCATGTGTTAAAGTCGAGGATTCTCCTGTAGTTCCGCAGACCACAATCGCATCGGTTCCTCCGGCAATCTGATCCTCGATTAATTCTGCAAACTTCTCATAATTTACCGTTTTGTCCTCATGGAATGGTGTAACAATTGCAACAGCTGCTCCTTTAAAAATTGCCATAATGAAATCCTCCTTATTTTTCAAAAAAAAATCAGTACACTTCTGCGCACCGATTTATCAAATGACTTCTCAAGCATGAATCGGATAGCGCCCCATCAAATAACTGATGACAGTCACACAGCTCTTAACTGTGTGCCCAAGAGCCTCCCTGCAGTATGAAAAAACTCTTTCGGCGTTCCTCCCTTTCATTTTCCTTCACTTGCGACTGCCACATCCAAAAAATTACTCATAATTCACGCAACCTCTACCTCATCTATTAAGTTACAAAAATATCATAGCACCACGATGATTTCCTGTCAACACTACCAGCGTTTAAACTTATGTGTCTCAATTCTGGACACATCATCCGCTAACATACAGACCTCATCATTCATGGTAATACCGGTCATGATGATCCGGGTATCCTCCATCTTCTGGGAAAGAATTTCCTCCAGATCTTCTACAGTAATGATCTCATTATCAATCAGTCCCAGTACTTCATCGAGAATCAACAGGTCGCACTCTCCTGTAGAAAGTACCTTCTTGGCATAATTTAAGCCATTCTTGATATTCAGGATCTCCTCATGCTTCTTATCTTCCGGGAGTTCATCAAAGTTCACATCCGACTTTTCAAACCGAAAAATCTTGATTTCCGGCTCCAGACGGTGAATAAACTCGGTGTCCTTAAGTCCCTTACCCTTAAGGAACTGGATAATCACCACGCTTCCACCGGCAGCGGCGGTAAGGACTGCCTCACCAAGCGCTGCCGGAGACTTTCCATGTCCATCTCCACTATAGATACAAATTGCTCCCTGTTTCATTCTCCACCTCATATATTCATAGTGTCTATTCAGAACCACATTCGCAAAACCACTGCTAATGCAGCTTAAATTTACCTCATGTAGTTACTACTTATTTTTATTGAATCCGGCACGCTTACGAAGGGTAGGATCCAGAATCTTCTTACGGATACGCAGAGACTTCGGGGTGATCTCCAAAAGCTCGTCCGTATCGATAAATTCCAGCGCCTGCTCAAGGCTCAGTACCTTAGGCGGTGTAAGACGCAGTGCTTCATCGGAACCTGATGCACGGGTATTGGTAAGCTGTTTCTTCTTGCAGACGTTGATTTCCACATCCTCCGGCTTACCGTTCTGTCCGACGATCATACCGGCATATACCTTTTCACCGGCACCAATAAACAGTGTTCCACGTTCCTGCGCGTTATATAAGCCGTAGGTAATGGATTCCCCGGATTCAAATGCAATGAGGGATCCCTGCTTACGGTACTGGATATCCCCTTTATAGGGTGCATATTCATCAAAAATCGTATTGATGATACCATTTCCCTTGGTATCGGTCATAAATTCGCCACGATATCCGATTAAGCCTCTTGCCGGAATGGAAAATTCCAGTCTCGTATAGCCTCCGGTAATCGGCGTCATGTTCTGCAGCTCACCTTTCCGCTGTCCAAGCTTTTCAATAACCGTTCCGGTAAATTCATCCGGTACATCAATATAGGCAATTTCCATAGGCTCGGTCTTACGTCCCTTGGAATCCTCATGGTACAGCACTTCTGCCTTACTTACGGCAAATTCATAACCCTCACGACGCATATTCTCAATTAATACCGACAGATGAAGCTCACCCCGGCCGGATACCTTGAAGCATTCGGTAGACTCAGTCTCCTCTACACGGAGGGAAACGTCCGTGTTTAATTCCTTAAACAGACGATCTCTTAAATGTCTGGAAGTAACAAACTTTCCTTCCTGTCCGGCAAGCGGAGAATCGTTTACCATGAACTGCATAGCAATGGTCGGCTCTGAAATCTTCTGGAACGGAATTGCCTGCGGCTGATCAGGAGAACAGATTGTATCCCCGATATGGATATCTGCAATACCGGATACTGCTACAATTGCACCAATGGTTGCTTCCTTCACATTGACCTTGCGTAATCCATCGTACTCATAAAGAGCGCTGACCTTTACCTTCTGCAGCTTCTCCGGCTCGTTGGCATTCACGATAACAACTTCCTGGTTAATCCTGATGACACCGTTATCCACCTTACCAACACCGATTCTGCCGACATATTCATTATAGTCAATAGTACTGATCAGTACCTGTGTTCCTGCCTCCGGATCGCCTTCGGGTGCGGGAATATAATTTAAAATCGCCTCAAATAACGGCATCATATTGGGCTCGATATGCTCCGGATCGAGGCCGGAAACACCGCTTTTTGCAGAAGCAAAAATAAACGGACAGTCAAGCTGCTCATCGGTTGCATCCAGATCCATAAACAGCTCTAAAACTTCATCCACAACCTCATTGCATCTTGCTTCCGGACGGTCAATCTTATTCACACATACAATAACGGGAAGCTTTAATGCCAGTGCCTTTTTCAGAACAAACTTGGTCTGCGGCATAACGCCTTCAAAAGCATCGACCACGAGGATCGCACCGTTTACCATCTTTAAGACACGCTCTACTTCTCCGCCGAAATCGGCATGTCCCGGGGTATCAATGATGTTAATCTTTGTATTCTTATAAGTAACAGCAGTGTTCTTGGAAAGGATCGTAATACCGCGTTCACGTTCGATATCGTTCGAATCCATGACACGCTCTGCGACCTCCTGATTTTCGCGAAACACACCACTTTGCTTTAATAATTCATCCACCAGGGTTGTCTTGCCATGATCAACATGGGCAATAATTGCGATATTACGGACATCTTCTCTCTTCTGCTTCATAACCTGTATCCTTTCCTTAAAGCCATTTCATAACCGTTTCTTACACCATTTCTTTTCTTAAACCGTAACAGTATATCACTATATATCGGTGATTGCAAGCGCATTATCGCGCGCCTGTCGAATTCTGCGATGTTTTAACGTTCTAAACAAAGAAAGTACGCATAAAATTTTATTGCATGTAGGAAAAAACAAAATGAAGAGACAAATGGAGGTAACAAAACATGACAGACAAAGTAATTGAGAACAATCAGGTAATCATTATGGGCAAAATCATCAGTGATTTTCAGTTCAGCCACGAAATCTTCGGAGAAGGCTTTTATATGGTAGATGTGAATGTCCCACGCCTTAGTGACTCCTGCGATGTGATTCCTTTAATGGTTTCAGAAAGACTGATTGATGTAAATGAAGATTATCGTGGACAGGGAATCATGGTCCAGGGTCAGTTCCGTTCCTATAACCGGCACGAAAGCATGTCCGGACAGGGACTGATGACCCGCAAGAATAAACTTGTTCTGTCCGTATTTGCAAGAGAACTGGAATTCGTGGATGAAATGCCCGAAAGCTCGAAAACCAACCAGATCTATTTAGACGGTTATATCTGTAAAGAACCGATTTACCGTAAAACACCTTTAGGGCGGGAGATCGCTGATCTTCTCCTTGCCGTGAACCGTCCTTATGGAAAAAGTGACTATATCCCCTGCATCTGCTGGGGAAGAAATGCGCGCTTTGCCAACACCTTCAAGGTGGGAACCCGATGCGAATTATGGGGCCGGATCCAGAGCCGTGAATATATGAAAAAGATTTCGGAAGAGGAATCCGAAAAGCGCATTGCCTATGAGGTTTCCGTAAGCAAATTAGAATTAATGGAAGAATAAATCCAATAAAAGCGTACACTCCCACTATCAGGAGGTACGCTTTCTGTTTACAGGAAATCCACCGGATGCGCTGCTTTCAGATATGCATGACTGCTGTTGCGATACTGAAATAAATCAGCAGGGACAGGGCATCTACAATGGTTGTAATAAAGGGACTCGCCATAACAGCCGGGTCAAAGCCGACCTTCTTGGCAAGCATCGGCAAAAGGCATCCGATCACCTTGGCAATAAATACTGCTGCAATCAGTGTCAGACAGACAACTGTTGCGACTGCAATCGTCACATGATCAAATATCAGGAGCTTCAGAAAGTTCGCTGCAGCCAGTGTAAGTCCACACAGAACCGCTACTCTCACTTCCTTCCACAATACCCGGAACGCATCCTTAAACTCAATCTCATTTAA
This sequence comes from Bacteroidaceae bacterium, assembly GCA_963650485.1. Taxonomy (GTDB): domain Bacteria; phylum Bacillota; class Clostridia; order Lachnospirales; family Lachnospiraceae; genus Suilimivivens. The sequence goes on along the minus strand of CAVJLN010000015.1, from coordinate 44,964 downwards.
AGAAAGCCCACGGATAATCGTAACGCTCGACTGTCCTCCGGCATTTCCACCGGTATCCATCAGCATCGGAATATATGCCGTCAACGCCACGCAGGCACTTAATGCGTCCTCAAAGGAGGTAATGATGCTTCCCGTAAAGGTCGCCGAAATCATCAAAAGCAATAGCCACGGAATTCTCTTCTTCCAGGTTTCAAAAACCGTGGTCTTCATATAAGGCTTATCGGTAGGCACAATAGCCGCCATCTTTTCAATATCCTCGGTAGCCTCTTCCTGCAGGATATCCACGATATCATCGACGGTGATAATACCAACCAGTCGTTCTTCATTATCCACTACCGGCATCGCGGTAAAGTCATATTTCTGGAACTGTCTGGCAACCTCTTCCTGATCCATCATGGTGTTGATAAAGATCACATCCTCATGCATGATCTCACCAATCACGGCATCGGACGGACTGATCAGGAGGTAACGCAGTGCCACCGTACCGATCAGCTTACGCTTGGCATCCAGTACATAACAGATATTAATCGTTTCACTGTCCACGCCCACCTTACGGATCCGTTCAATGGCATCCTCTACGGTCATGGTTTCCTTCAGATCCACATACTCCACAGTCATGATACTTCCTGCAGAGTCCTCCGGATAACGAAGCAGGTGATTGATATCTCTCCTGGTATCCGGGCTTGCATTCGCAAGAATTTTCTTAACAATATTCGCCGGCATCTCCTCTAAAAGGTCTGTCGCATCATCCGCCATCAGGTTATTGATAATGCTGGCTGCATCCTTCTCGGACATGCTGGTAATTAGCTCATGCTGATGATCTACCTCTAAATAGGAAAATACATCTGCTGCCATTGTTTTGGGCAGAATACGGAAAATCTTTAGCAGGTCTTCCTCCGGAAGCTCTTCCAGAATCACCGCAATATCGGCAGTATTCTTATCCGACAGCATCTGGCGAAGCTTGGTATACTGCTTCTTTTCAAGCAGTTCTTTTACGAGTTCCAAATCCTTGATCTCTTCCATTTGCAATCTCCTTTATATGTGATTTTTATGCTCCACCCATGGGGAGGAAGATCTGTATTACTGCTTAATATTCGACTCTTCATAAAAACCACCACCTTTCGAAGCTGCGTATGGCAGATCATAAGCTCTGTCACCAGTTTTAACTTTAATTCACCGGGCAAGCTTTTGTCAACCAGAAATATCTCTGTAATACCCCTCAGAGATCTGTTCGATCTGAATGCGTCCTGCGGTTGCTTCCGTCAGCTTTTTCCGGACACCCTCTGCCTGTTCCTTCGGAACCCGGATACCAAATTCCACATTTTCCGCATAACGGGATTCCCCGATCGCAATCTGTTCATTGGCAAGCAGATACTGTACCTTCCCGACATCCGTATAGGCAAGCTTTAAGGTAAAGCATACCCCATAGACCATCGTAACCACTCCGGCATCTGCCAGTCCTTCCTTAACCGCTTGGGTATAGGCACGCACGAGTCCTCCGGTTCCAAGCAGCGTTCCGCCAAAATACCTCGTTACAATCACAACCACATCCGTAACTCCTTCGGAAAGAAGCACCTCCAGCATCGGCTTTCCCGCCGTACCGCTCGGCTCCCCATCGTCACTGCATCTTGTCAGTTCCCTGTTTCTTCCTATAATAAATGCCGTACAATTATGACGGGCATCATAATACTTCTTACGGGTCTGATCAATGAGCCCCATGGCCTCCTCTTCCGACTGCGCCGGATAAACATGTGCAATGAACCGGGACTTCTTTTCTTCATATTCTCCGCATCCCGGCGTATCCACTACCCGATACGGTAAAAATTCCTGCTCTTTTGATGCCAATTGCATGATCCTTTCTTCTTTTGCTTTGCTCTGAATAGTTTATCATATGTATTTTGAAAAAGGAATAAAACCTGTGTAAAATGTGAATAATTGTTATGTTTCTATGAATTCTTAATGAAAAAACTTTATTTCAGTACCACAATTTGGTATACTACTTGTATTGTCTAAAAACACTTTGCTTTTATTTTGGAGGTTTATTCAATGAATTATACGAAAAAAGGGATTCATGAAAAACAAAAATCCCTGCATGCCACCTCTACCCGTCTGTTAAAGAAGGTACTGTTGGCAGTCTTAAATTTATCTCTGATTGCGATTCTGGCCTGCGGCATCATTGGTGCCAGCCTCGGAATCGGCATTTTCAAGGGAGTCATCGATACCGCTCCCAGCATTGAGAACGTCAAGGTAACGCCTACCGGCTTCTCCACCTTCGTTTACGACCTCGAAGGGAATCAGATTGCAAAGCTGATCTCCCAGAATTCCAACCGTATTCCGGTCACCTGGGATATGATTCCGGAGGATCTGGCGCACGCTTTTGTTGCGATCGAGGATGAACGTTTTTACGAGCATAACGGTATCGATATCAAGGGTATTATCCGTGCCGCCTACGTTGGTATTTCCAACGGCTTCCACTTTACCGAAGGTGCTAGTACCATTACTCAGCAGTTGCTTAAGAACAATGTCTTTACCGACTGGACGAAGGAAGAAGGTCTGGCCGACAGTATGAAACGTAAGATTCAGGAACAGTATCTTGCAATCGAGCTAACAAAGACCATGTCCAAGGATGAGGTTTTATTAAACTACATGAACACCATCAACCTCGGACAGAATACCTTAGGTGTACAGGCTGCTTCCCTTCGTTACTTTAACAAGTCCGTAAATAACCTGACCCTATCCGAATGTGCCGTGATTGCAGGGATCACCCAGAACCCCTCCCGCTTCAATCCGATTTCCCACCCGGATGAAAACGCCAAGCGCCGGGAAAAGGTGCTGAACAACATGAAGGATCAAGGCTATATCTCTCAGGCAGAATATGACGAAGCCATGGCCGATGATGTCTATTCCCGTATCCAGATCGTCAATGATGAAGTAGATGAGACTCTCGTCAATACATACTTCGTGGATGCACTGACCGATGATGTCATGAATGATCTGCTTGCTGCCGGTTACAATGAGACACAGGCATTTACCCTGTTATACAGTGGCGGACTGAAGATTTACTCAACACAGGATCCGAACATCCAGTCCATCTGTGACGAGGTTTTCTCCAATGAAGAAAACTATCCGGAAAACACCCGATGGCAGTTAAGCTACGCTCTCACCATCAAGCGCTCCAACGGAGACTTCGAAAACTACAGCACCGAAAAGCTGCAGGCATTTTATAAGGAACAAAATGCTTCCTACAATCTGATTTATGACTCACAGGAAGCAGCGAATGAAGATATCGAATATTATAAGCAATTTGTTTTAGGCACAGACGGTGAGGTTTACGATGAAAAAATCACCTTAACTCCCCAGCCGCAGGTATCTATTACGATTGAGGACCAGCATACCGGCTACATTGTAGCCATGGTCGGAGGCCGTGGCACCAAGGAAGGAAGCAAGACCTTGAACCGTGCTACTGATACCACCCGTCAGCCGGGCTCTACCTTTAAGATTGTTGCTGTTTATGCACCGGCCTTGGACAGCGCCGGATTAACACTTGCCACCATGGTCAATGATGCTCCGTTCAATTATACAAATGGGCGTCCCGTCAGCAACTGGTGGGGAAGTGAATACCGCGGCTTGAATTCTATACGGCAGGGTATTATTGATTCCATGAATGTTGTTGCCGTAAAAACCTTTACCGCAATTACTCCACAGCTTGGTTATGACTATTTGAAGAACTTTGGCTTTACAACCATTGTAGATCGCGAAGAAATTACCTATGGCGGTAACACCTATGTTTACTCCGATATCCAGCAGTCTACGGCTCTCGGTGGTCTGACACACGGTGTTACAAACGAAGAGCTGAATGCTGCCTACGCATGTATTGCCAACGGCGGCACCTATATCAAACCGAAGCTTTATACCAAGGTGGTTGATCATGATGGTAATGTGATTCTGGATAACACGGAACCGGAAACCAAGCAGGTCATCAAGGAAACGACCGCATGGCTGCTTACCGATGCCATGCAGGATGTCGTTACCCAGGGAACCGGTGCTTCCGTGAACTTCGGTGGTATGGCAATTGCCGGCAAGACCGGAACGACTTCCGATTACAATGATGTATGGTTCTCCGGCTACACTCCGTATTATACAGCTACCACCTGGACCGGTTACGATAATAACACCAAGCTCCGTAAGGGCGAGGAACGAAATCTTGCCAAGAAATTATGGCGTGCAGCTATGTCCAAGATTCATGAGGAACTGCCGTCCCAGTCCTTCACGATGCCGAGCGGCATTGTACAGGCAACGGTATGTGCCCGCTCCGGCAAACTTCCGATTGCCGGTTTGTGTGACGGTACGTTAAAGACCGAATACTTTGCTGAGGGAAATGTTCCTACCGAAAGCTGTAACGTGCATTATCAGGGACCGATCTGTCAGTATACGAATCTGCCTGCCAGTGAACAGTGTCCATTCAAGGTAGATGGTGTACTGGAGGTTATTCCTACGGATGATCCTCTGATGAGTGGTGACAGCACTCTTCCGGAACAGCAGACTCAGGAGGTCGTTAACGAGGATGGTTCCGTTACTACTGTAACAACCACCGGCTCTTCCGGAACCTGTCCTCATAATGCAGAATTCTTTGCGAATCCGGATGCGGAGGCCATCATTGAACAACAGCGCAATGAAATCTCAGCTGCCCAGCAGAATGCCATTGCTGCCGCTCAGGCAGAGGCGGCGGCCAACGCAGGCGAAGGCGGCGGCGAACAGCCAGCCGCAGAACAGCCGGCAGGCTGATTAAGGGAACGCTGATTTAAAATCCAAATGTAACTCAAAAATGATTCACTGGATCATTTCCTCATATACAGGGCAATACAAAGGCTCATACAGAAGCAATGCCAATAAAGGCGGTGCTTCCCGTATGAGCCTTATTTTTGATCTGCTATCATCGTTCATCGATCCGCTTCACCATTATGATGTCAAATCCATTCATGCAATAAAGTACTCTACTTTGAAAATGCCGTGTCTGTTCTCTCTGTCTTCTTCCTTACGAAGTAATATAAAGAATATTTCCCCATACCGTTCCAAGAAGATGTGTCCTTACAAAGCTTCTGTATTCCTTTACAGAAATATAATATTTGCGTCCCCAGGAAGAAATCCGGTAATAGGCTTCTCCGTCATGGCTTACCAGACCGGTAATCGTCACATAATGTGCGCGGGTGGCATCTGCCTGCTTCATCTGCCCATTGCTCTCCATATAAAGCGGTAGTTTATCTTCCTTCTGCCAGGGCAGCAAGACACGCGGAATGCATAAAATAACCGGAATATCCTTCCGCAGCATCTTCTTAATGCGCTTTTCCCTGACCAACTCAAACAATCCCCATCGGGCACGATACGGCATATGCATTTTCCACATAGCGGCATTAAAACGGATTGCCATAAGTATTCCGGACATTCCGTTTCGCGTCGGAAACCACTTAAGTGTTCGACACAGCTTATTAAAATAATCCATATAAGCTGCTTTTCCCTGAAATACAGTATGATAAGTCATTCCATCGATCTGACACGTTTTCGCCTCCTTCTCCATCAGATACAGCAGCAGATCTCCCAATGCGACCATTCCACAGCCACCGCCATATTTCCTCTGGCTGCTCTTATCCGGTAACGGGCCGAAAAAGAGCTGGCTGCCCCCGTAAGTCACTTGCCTGCCATCCTGTACCTGTATATAAGCGTTCCTGCAAATGCTCAATTTCTCCTTCATCATTGCACTCTTCTCCCTGATTCTCTCCCAATTTCCATCTCATATTTTCCACATTATTTTCTTAAAATTGAGCCAATATTTTTCTTCAAAACTTTTGAAAAAAATACATTGACAAAGCAATGATACCTATGGTACTATACTAAACGGTGATTACACCAATGCTGATGTGGCTCAGTCGGTAGAGCGTCGCCTTGGTAAGGCGGAGGTCACGGGTTCGATTCCCGTCATCAGCTTATTTTATTTTAACCAGTAAATATGCAGAATGCGCGTATTTACTGGTTTTTCTTTATTTTCGTATTTGCTTTATTATAAACTATAGTGCGTAATTTTGCAATAAAATCTGCTAAAATGGATAGATTGCAACACGTATTGCAACCTATCCATTTATGCTTAACTACTGTTTTATTTTTATTCTTTTACGATAGGCAGGATCACCTCAGATGGGTAGCTTTTACCCATGTAAACGGTCTGCTTTGCTTTCTTCGTCTCCGACTGCATGGACCAGATCCCCGGATAATTGCTGTGCACACAATACTGTGGGAAATCAGATGATGAAATATCCAGACGAATGCACGACCCTTTCCGCAGCTTCCATGCCACGTCCCACATTTCAATGACGATGTCCACAATCTCACCCGGTGTATAGGCTTTTCGGTGTTCCGAACCATTCCGATAGGCCAGCGTTGTGATACTTCCACGGATATTAACGGTATCCCCGTTTTTAAAAACTTCCATCAGCTTTGCACTGAATGCCGTATCCTCTGCATCGGAGCTTACGAAAAGATGTACCCGGATCTTTCCCTCGACCTCCATTGCTTCTGTCAACGGCTTTGAAACAAAGCTTATGATATCCTTTCTGTTGTCCGGCTTTGGCTGCAACAGACTTCCGACATCCTCCTGTGTCTGGAACAGGGATTCGGCGCCATGGGAAATAACCGGGGTCTCCGGATTATAAACAAAACTCCGTAACTTGTCCTGCTCCTCCTTATCCGGATGGCCGTCTGTTATCTCCGATGCTTCAATAAGCCCTCCGTTCTTCTGTAAACAAAAGCTTAATTCCTCTGTCTGCATCACTGGAAATGTATCCCACTTCTTCCACTGATCTGCTCCAATCACGTAAGTGTAAGCTGCTTTCTCCGGAAGTTCTTCATTTTTCAGAATTCTGGTAAACCAGTCAAGTGGAGTATCCATTCCGCCTGTATTCAGATGCTCCAATGGCTGTCCAGTGACCGCCGGCATAAAATTGTGATTCCAGGGGCCAATCTGCAAAACAGAATGTTCTTTTGCCTCCTCTGATAAGCTCTCATAAGTAATCATTGCACTTCCGAGATGATGATCATACCAGCCTTCCCGGATGAATAACGGAATTCTTATCTTTGAAGGAATCTCGCGCAGCATTCCCCAGAAACCTTTCTTCCAATAATCGTCATCCCTGTCCGGATGTGTGATCCAGTCTCTGTACCAGTCAAGCCGCACGCCCCACAGCTTCTCATCCACTTCTTCCTGTGGGCGGTAAGCACATGATTTGAGATATGGCGCATCCACCTCTGTCCCGGCATTTCCCATCGCCCATGCAGTCAGAATATCCTGCCGGAACAATCCGTCCTTGTAGGCCGAAGCATGTCTGTCACAGCCATATACGCCAAGATACATGGTTTTTACCTTTTCCGGCACGGCATCTGCCATGCACCAGCCGGTAAGTGCCAGATAGGAATCCCCAAGATAACCGATATTTCCAACATCCTCTCTGCTGTTTAAATATTCCAGAGTATCAAGTCCGTCGTTTCGTTCATTTACATTAGGAACCCAGTCTCCCTCTGATCCACCGGTTCCCCTGCACCACTGATAAATAAACAGAAAGCCCTTCTTACTGTATTCCATCGCCTGCTCTTCCAGCATTTCCTGCATATTAGAATAGCAACACCTCATCAGGATCGTTGGAAAAGGCCTCTTCTCTTCCTCCTGTGGAAAGTAAAAAATGGTCTGAAGCTTTACTCCATCTCTCATGGGAAGCATCCGTTGTTCCCTCTTACAGTTGTCTTCCATAGTCACTTCTCCCTTCTTTTCCGTTCGCTCTCTCCATCCGTCTGTTTTGGTTCAAAAGTAATATTCCAACCAGCAGAATTACCGGGAAAACAACTCCTGCCAGAATACCACGTTTCAGATTATCGGATGCCAGTCCGGACACAAATCCAACCAGTGTAGGGCCTCCAGAGCACCCAACGTCTCCTGCAAGCGCCAACAGGGCAAACAATGAAGTCCCTCCATTATGCAGACTCATCGATGCTTTGCTGAAGGTTCCCGGCCACATGATTCCTACCGAAAATCCGCAGACGGCACAGCCAACCAGGGAAACAAAGGCAGATGGTGCAAGAGATATACAAAGATAACAGATCACACACAGTACACTGCTTCCGACCATAAACTTATCAAGATTGATCCGGTCTCCCCATTTTCCATAGAAAGCTCTCGCACTTCCCATTAGGAAGGCAAAAGCCATGGGGCCTGCAAGATCACCAACGGTCTTACTTACTCCGAGTCCCTGTTCTGCAAAGGTCGATGCCCACTGACTAACCCCCTGCTCGCTTGCCCCTGCACAAAGCATCATTAGCATCAGGATCCAGAAAATCTTATTTTGGCACAATTCCTTTATCGTCATTCCCGTTTCGCCCTCTTCAATCAGCGATGCAATAGGAACTTTCGTAAATGCGATACCATTTACAACCGGCACAATTGCCCAGATCACAGCCATGATTTTCCAGTTTTCTATCCCAAACAGCTTGAAAAAGACCGTAGAAAGCAACACAACTCCCACATGTCCCCAGCAATAAAAAGAATGTAAAAGACTCATCGCCTTTTCCTTATTATCACTTGGACAGCTCTCCACAATCGGACTGATCAGTACTTCAATCAATCCACCTCCTATTGCATAAATTACTACGGCAATAAAAAGCCCGGCAAATGCATTCGGAAGCAGATCCGGCAGAATAACAAGACCTATCAGCCCTACGGCCGAACATACATGTGCAAGAACGATGGATACACGATAACCGATTTTATCCACAAATTTAGCTGATAGTAAGTCAATAATCAACTGAATGCCAAAATTGAAGGTAATCAGCATCGTAATCTGGCTTAATGGAATATGATAATTTTTTTCGAACGTTAAAAAAAGCAACGGTACAAAATTGTTCACAATTGCCTGCACAATATAACCAACGAAGCAGGCATACACGGTTTTCTGATATTTATCCTTCATACGGACCTCCTTAGAATTTATCTTTCCGGCAAAAGATGCCCTTTTCAAGATCCTTCCGTAACGGAAGCGAAGTCTGTGCACCCTTGTGCATTACAGAATAGGCAGCTGCTTTCTGTGCGAAAGCAATGGCCTTCTGAACGGAACATTCTTCACTCAGTGCTTCTGCAAATGCACCAATAAAACAGTCCCCGGCAGCAGTTGTATCCACAGCCTCCACCCTCTCAGATGCAAAAAACTCTGCGGTCTGCCCGGTAACCCAAAGGCACCCTTTGCTTCCTAAGGACACAATCACGTTAGAAACTCCCTCATCAATAAGACTCCTGGCCGCCTGAATTACTTCCTCCTTTGTCGAACATTTCCTTCCGGTCAGAATTTCAATTTCGGTTTCATTCGGTTTCATATAATCCACACCCTTCCAAAAATTCTTTGGAAGCCCGGGCACTGCCGGTGCCGGATCAATGATCACAGTCTTCCCAAGCTGTTTTGCCATATTCTTCACATGGCATACCGTTTCTATCGGAATTTCAAGCTGCATCAGAATCATATCCGCCTCTTCTATCAGCTTCTGATGCCGATCCACCATCTCATTGGTTACCTGACCATTCGCACCGGCAATGATAATAATGGAATTATCTCCATTCTCATCGACGGTAATGAAGGCCTGCCCGGTAGGCAGCCCCGGCAGTACTTCTATCCCGGAAGGATCCACTCCCGCTTCTGTAAGGCTCTTCGTCAATGCTTGGCCGGATGTATCTGCTCCAACAGCACCGATCATGACTACCTGTCCTCCAAGCTTTCCAATTGCTGCCGCCTGGTTGGCTCCTTTTCCACCGGGAAGATAGCTTATGCTTTTCCCGGAAATGGTTTCCCCCTTCTGCGGCATAGCAGGAGTCTCCACAACAACGTCCATATTCAAGCTGCCTATCACGACAATTTTCTTCATCTCATTCTCTGCCTTTTCTTTTATTTTCTACACCGTCCACACAATACTGCCCCTCAGTCCGCAACCTTAAGCCATTCCGTCTTTTCCTCTCTGTCCAGATATTCTAAAGGACCGGCCTGACAGAGAGCCTGTCTTTTGTTTCCAAAATAATCCGTATCAAAAACAATCTGACTTCCATCCGGATTTTCAAAGCGTTCCTCCGGCTCAAATGCCACATCGAGATCTGCCGTTGACAGGCAGGGCTTCCCTGTAGAAATAGAATCTTCAAAAATCTGTGTATTGACGTACCATCCATCTGCCCTGTGTTCCAGTTTCAGTTCCTTTTCAGAATCTGCACCGGTTAACGCATCACTTTCCTTACTCCATGGTTTCGCCCCATTATAATAGATATTTCCTGCTGCTCTCACAGGAAGCGGATTATAGTAGCGGTTCGAAGGAGCGGAGCACTGACCGCAATAGCCTTCAAACTGCTTTTCCCACTCTTCCTTCGTCGGATAGGAATCATAAGGCTGCAGTCCGGTCAGGAGGTTTCCATCATCCCACTGATTGTCATCCTCATCCACACGGATTCCAACCTTCCGGACAGAATCTCTGATCTTCTGCTGTACAAAGATATTGTTGTAAAACTGCATATCTCCATGAAGGATCGTCATCGACCCGAAAATTTCTGTGGAATGCGGCCGGTGATACGGGGTATATCTTGGGGAGGGGAGATCCGGTGCGCCATTGTCTGTTCCACGCCCCACTGCTCCAAAGGATCCGGCAATTACATTATGTACCATTGCAATCCCCTGTGCTGCGATCTTAACTGCCCGCTCAGAAAGCAGGAAATTATGATCAATCAGAACCGGGCCATGGGATACCTCCACAAAAATATCCTCTCCAAGATCCCAGATATCCTCCTCATCGTCTTTGAGATCATAAGCAAGAACATTGTCATGAAACAGACAATTCGTAATTCTGGTTCCCTGTGCCTCCCAATCCAGCCAAAGTCCTCTCGTACAATGATGGATGTGATTATTCTTAAGCTGGACATCCAATGCCGCATGCAGTTTAATACCTGCCACCTCGGCACCTCTTAAATTCTGTTTGTTGTTGATATGATGTACGTGATTATCCTCAATTACCGAGAACACGCCGCCCATCTGTCCGGCAATTCCTGCTGCTCCGCAATCATGAATATGGCAGCGCCGGATCACATGGCTCCCGACATATTCCTTCGTCCACTTATGATAAATTGCCTCAAAGATGCATTCACGTTCTGTCTGTGCACCGTCCTTGTATTTCCATTTTGTCCATTTATTTTCATTGTCCTCCTGCAGATATTTTCCAAGAGAAATACCCACACATTTTGACTCATAGACTTCACAATCCTCGATAATCCATCCCTTAGACCAGTGAGGAGCAATCATGCCCTCCTGATAGGCTGTCGGAGGTGCCCATTGCGTTGCTGCCTTGGAAACCTTGAAGCCGGACAGGGTGATATAGCCAATTCCCTCTTCTGCCGGGGCAAAGCAGCTCCGTCGTGCACAGATTTCCACATTCTCCCGATTCGGATCAAGTCCCTGAAAATTCGCATAAAATTTCGTCTGATCTGATTTTGTATCCTGTACTGCATACCAGACATATTTCGTAAAGTCCGGATCCCACGATTTTTCCTGCTTCGGAGGATTCTTCACCTCTTCCACTCCGGATACCTCGTACATGGATTTTTCATTCAGATACACGTCTCCCATATGCATAGGAATACTTCCCTCTGAGGAATCATACCAGTCCCCACAGACTACGTTCGCATAAGGGTTATATGCACCAAACAGCTTATTGTCTACAAGGCAGCTCCACACGCTTCCCTCTTCTTTCGTCCAGTCTTTCACACTCTCCGCGCCTGTAATATGTGCTGCCAGCGGTTCCACAGAACGGTATACAATCCTTTCCTTTTCTGTTCCTCCATGGATCGGATTCACTGCTTCCCGGTAAATTCCCGGTAAAACCAGCACCTCGTCTCCGGCTTCTGCAATATCCGCTGCCTCCTGAATCGTATGAAATGGCGCTTCTTTCGTACCCATACTCTCTTTCACCGAGTATCCATCTACATAATAAACCATCGAACCATCCTCCTCTCTATCCTCTTCATGCAAGCCTCAAAATGAACTCCAGCACACGTTTTACCGAGATATTGATCTCCTGCTCCTGAATATAGCCCTTTTCATAGGCCTCCTTGACTCTCTCTGGAAAACCACATCCCATCTTAAGATCATTACCGGCATTAATTTCCCGATAATGCTCACCAAACGTCCACCAGTCTGTTGTTACGATTCCCTGAAAATGCCATTCATCACGAAGAATTCCTGTCAGTAATTCCCGGTTTTCCGATGCGTGAATTCCATTGATCATATTATAGGAAGACATGATCGTCCATGGATCTGCTTCACGGACAATATATTCAAAGGGTTTTAAATAGATTTCCCGAAGTGCACGTTCCGAAAGTCTCGAATCACTGTCCTTACGGTTCGTTTCCTTATTGTTGCAGGCAAAATGCTTCACACTTGCTGCAATCTTCTGTGACTGGATTCCACGAACCATAGCAGCCCCCATCTTTCCTGCCAGTAACGGATCTTCGGAATAATACTCAAAGTTTCTGCCGCATAACGGGCTTCTGTGAATATTGACTGCGGGGGTAAGCCAGACACCGAGATTATTTTCCTTTACCTCCAATGCCCCGGCTTTTCCGACCTCCTCTACCAGTTTTTCGTCCCACGTGCTGGCAAGAAGTGTTGCACAGGGCCATGCTGTCGCACAGACACCGCATTCTTCCTTAATCCGGAGTCCTGCCGGACCATCTGCCGTACAGATATTGGGGATTCCATGATCCCTGTTATTTCCAATTCCAAAGGTATTCGCAACACCGGTATTCGGCTGCCCTCCAAGCAGTGCAATTTTTTCCTCCACCGTCAGCTTTTGAATAAAGGTATCAAGTTCTGTCTGATGCTCATACACCGCCCGGAGCAGTGTTGTTTCATCCTCCTCCACCTGATCCATATACCGCATTTTCTGCTTTATAGCCGTCGGTTCAATGCCGTCATAGCTGTATTTATCTCCACGGTCCAGACCTTCCGTCTCCTCCGGATACTCTGTAACAGTCAGTGCCTCAAAAAATCCATCTGCACAAAGTCTTCTGTGAAGCTTATGTGGAGCACATTGATGTGCCACCTGCGCAAGAATCCGGCTTTCTTCCACCGAATAGGTAAAATCAGTCTCCTTTGCCTCCCGGACATTTTCCCCTGCAAAGAAATGGTAAACACCTTTCTCCAGTACCCATGCAGCCTCCTGAACCCTTCCAGTATCATCGAAGGATGACAGCATGGAAAGCTCTGCAGAAAGTGAGCAAATCTCTGACTGTCCCGGAAGAAGCTCCCTTGTTTTGCCAAATGCAATCAATTCCCTTGCCGGCTTTCCGAGTTCCCCCTGTGGCTTTTCCACATAAATCTGGACAACCTGCTTTCCACTTCGGTTTCCAGTATTTTTAACATCTACATGGAAACAGATTCTATCATCCTCCACATACGCTTTCTGTACTTTCATTGTGAAACTGGTATAAGATAGTCCATATCCAAACGGATAAATCACCTTTCCTGCTGCCTCGGGAATCGTTTCAAAATAACGGTAGCCAACATAAATATCCTCAGTATAATCCACATAATCCATGGATTCATGAAATCCTTCCGTGGAAGGATAATCGGACAATTTTCCAGCATAGGTATCCGTCAGTCTTCCGGAAGGAGTAACATCACCACACAAAACATCTGCTGCGGCCAGTCCGCCCTCCATTCCCCCCTGAAATGCCATGAGTGCCGCCTGGATTTTTGGATTGTCCACAAACCAGGATACATCCACCATTCCACCGACATTCAAGACCACAATGACATGGGAAAACCTTTCCTGTACCTTGTTAAGAAGCTGCTGTTCCAAATCTGTCAGATAATAATCCCCTTTCGGAAAGATCCTGTTCGAAAGCTCGGTCAGATGAATCTCATCATCTCCTGTCGGATATCCTTCCGGAATCGGCTTACTCTCACGGTCCCATCCTTCACCGGAAAAACGCGAAAAGGAAACAATTGCGGTATCTGCATATGCTGCTGCCCGGTCAAAAAGCTCTCCCGGAATCTCCGGCTCCTCCGTCATACCCGGAACCGCACCATTTTCATACTGATGCTTCACCTCGTCTTCATAAAAAGCAGCCAGCTCCTTAAAAACTTTCACTTTCCCTTCGGCTTCCTTTATAAGAAAGCCCTGATACAGATTTCTGCTGTACCGGACGGTAACGTCGCCGCTTCCACCGCCGCCTTTCACATAATCGACGGTTCCTTTTCCAAACAAAGCAATTCTGCCGCCTGTCGGAAGCGGAAGCGTATCTTCCTCATTTTTCAATAACACCATTCCCTCTGACGCTGCACGTCTGGACAATGCAATATGCCTTGCCGATGAGGTAACCCTCGTACCGTTCTCCCCAAGCGGAAGGCACGGCTGGTATAAAAATCTCTGCCATAATCTATTCTTCATGCATGAACTCCTTTTTCTGTTCCATCATCATCTCATGCCCTGCAATACAAGGATTTCTTCCCTGCCAAGTGCTGCAGGACGGCTGCATTCCGAAGTAACCTTCTGAAATACTCCGGTCTTACTGCTTATCATCATCTGTTCAATCACATCCAGCACATGGAAGGCCAGCTCCTTAGATGCTCTGCCTGATCTTTTTTCCTGCATGGCAATTGCCATTTCTGCGACGCCTAAGCCTCTGCTGTTATCTGCAAAAGCTTCCTGATCACAGGAAATTTCAATCACCTCCTGATCCTCCGGTTCTCCGTAAAAATTAGGAATAAGGCGCAGGGTTCCTCCAAAGTAATTGGGATCACCTAAAATCAGCATTCCCTTTGTTCCATACAGAGTAAAGACGGCCTGATCCTGTGCAATGGTATCTCCATTCATTGCAAACGTCCCGGATATCCCTGACCGGGTACGAATCACTGCTGCCACCTGACTCTCATTCTCATAGTGAAGAATCGTACCAAATTCTTCCGACTCCGGATCTGCAATTGCCCTCTCCGTCTGATGATTCACTGCTATTGCCGCTGTCTCTTCCACCGGTCCCAGCAGACTTACCAGAGCGGTCAGATAATAAACGCCCATGTCATAACAGATTCCACCACCCTCAAGGCATAAGAATTTTGCAAAGCTTAAAATATAATTCAGGTCACGATTGCAGGAAATATGGAAGGAGGTAATCTTTCCCAGTTTTCCCGAATCCACAATTTCTCCTGCTTTCTGCAGCGATGCTCCAAGAAACGTATCCGGAGCGGCTCCGAGATACAGGCTCTTTTGTTCTGCAAGAGTAACCAGTTCCCTTGCCTGCTCTAAATTTGCTGCCAGTGTTTTTTCGGTATACACATGCTTGCCTGCATCAAGGGCCTGCCGGATCAGTTCATAATGGGTAGAGGCCGGTGTTAAAATAACCACCAGCTCTATTTCTGAATCCGATAACATTTCTTCAAAGGTGCAGGCCTTAAGTCCGAATTCCGATGCTCTCTTTTCTGCACTTTCCATATGCCTTGCGCAGCACGAACGGATCTCCAGAATATTTCCAAATATGTTCTGCATATTGCGGATATAGACCTCACTGATCATTCCGCAGCCAACAATTCCTGTTACCATCTTTTTCATGAAACTACCTCTTTTCTCCAAGATAAACTAAGCCCTTCAGATAATCTGCCGGTTTGTGTTCCAGTGTCTGAAATGCAAGATCCATCTCATCCAGACTGAATTCATGGGAGATCAGATCCTTTACGTTCAGGGTTCCTTTTCCTAAGAGGGTAACTGCCCTGCGCAGATCATCCACTTCATCATAGGAATGCCCCGGATGTGCCACAATAATATCCAGACTTCGGTCAACTGCTTTTCTCAGATCGATATGCCCTGCCTCTCTCTCATACGCACTCATGATAATCAGTCTGCCCCGTCCGTTTGTCCTGATATAAGACATTGCGTCGTTGATCAGCTCCGGGATACCGGTTCCCTCTATCACGAAATCAGCCATATGACCGTCTGTAATCTCTTTAAGACGTTCCTCTACATTCTCCTTCTTGGAATTGATCACATGCGTTGCTCCATATTTCTTCGCCATTTCCAGCTTACGATCATCCACATCAATGGCAATTAATCCAGCCATCAGATTTCCTGCAAGCCCCTGAATGCACCACTGTCCCATCGGTCCACAACCGAGTACCACACCATAATCGCCGGGTTTTACTGCTGCCTGTTCCAGTACCGTCATAATACATTTTAAAGGTTCTCCTAAAACATACCGGGTATCCAGATGATCCGGAATCTTCACGGAGCGGTCTGCATCACAGACCACATATTCCGCAAATCCTCCAAAGTTGCTTCCAAGGCTGCATGCTTTATCGCCAACCTTAAAATCCTCTACTTCAGAACCGACTTCCACTACCGTACCTGCATATTCATGTCCAAGCGGATGCGGATATCCGCAAAAATTCAGATATCCCTTCCAGAAATTCAGTTCCCAGTTGCATAAGCCACAGGAATCCACCTTAATCAGAATCTGGTTTTCCCTGATATTCTCTTCTACTTCCATGACTTCAAAATGTCCCGGTTCCATTAAAAATGCTTTTCGAAATTTCATAACTATAGTCTCCTCTCAAACTAATTCTGTGCTGCAACTGCTTCCAGAGTTTCCTGACGTGCAGCTTTAATTTCGCTAAGAATATTCATGTCTGTCTCAATTACCTGATCGTATTCATATCCGGTAAGCTGAGTGCACATTTCATTCCAGAGATTGTCAAATTCTGCATCGTCTGCTGCGTAGACCATTCTCCAGGAATATTCCTCTACAATTTTGTTGCACTGGTTTCTGCGGTTTGTGGCTTCGGTATTCTCAACAGGCGGTATATAGTTATATCCCACACCTACCTGCAGAATATTATTTTCTTTTGTATATTCTAATGCCGTATCCGTTCCAAATACTGCTGTCCAATCATCTGCAAGCTTATTCTGTCCATTACGAATAGTAGAACTCCAGCCATAATATGCATATGATTCTCCTGTCTCAGGATCAATGTCCGTTACAACTCCAATGTAAGCATACATCTGATTTGCATTTGTCTCCATACGTCCACCGCCATATTCCTCTGGCACATCAGAATTAAGACTGTTACAATCCTTTCCATATTCCGTTAAAACATTTAGTCCGTTCTCATCCTTTTCATAGGTCAATCCCTCAATATTTCTGGCATTATAATTCATTCCTTCACTGGATGCATACCAGTCCAGAAATGCAATTGCTCTCTCTGGATCCTTGCACTTTGAACCGATTCCTACGCAGCCACCATCACCATAAGGCGTCTGACCGTCAATGTAAATGATCTGATTATCAACCGGCACATAGGCATATCCCACTCCGTTATTCTTATTTTCTACGGAATTAAAGGCTTTCTGCCAGCTATATAACAGGCAGAGACTGCTTCCTTTATTAAACTTAGCCTGTGCACTGCTGTAATCTTGTGTTGCAGAATCCGGATCAAGTAATCCCCTCTGATTACATTCATAGAAGAAGTTCAGCGCTTTATAATAGGAACCACCTTTTTGATTCAAGGGCTCTGCAATAGAGCCATCATAATTTGTCATAACAGCCGTACCTACATTGTAAGTTCCAAATAACGCCCTGCACAGCATTTCCGCCAGACATATTTCACCGCCATCCCATTCAGACCACAAAGTGAATGCATAGGTCTTATCTCCATCTTCAATCGTCGGGTGCAAATCACGCATCTGCTCTAAAACATCCAATAGATCATTTTCATCCTTTATGTCCGGGCAGCCAAGTTCTTCGTAGTAATCAAAACGTAAATAAGTTGCATTTGTTATTTCATTCATTCGAAGATACGGTTCTGTTGGTGATCCTGTAGACGCATGAATCGGATATGCATAGGTAGAATCCGTCTCAAAGTAATCTTTCAATACATCTGCTCCAACCTGAAATTTTGCAAGATTTTCCTTATCCTTAACATAATCACTAATGTCCATAATCATTCCGGCATCTACACAGTCCTTCATCTGCTCATTGGAAAGGATCACAATATCTCCCATATCTCCTGCTGCTGCTCTTGTCTGATACAGGGCATTTCCATCTCCTGCCACATTTGGTGCAATTACATTTAGTGTCACATTAAAGCGGTCCTTTAAAACCTTTGCATACCAACCGGTCATTTCTCCCTGATAATTGGCATATCGGTCATACACATCCCATGTGATTGGTTCTGCCTTAGACCAGTCCTTTTCTTTCCCGGAAACAGACACTGTATTTGCCTCTTCCTGTGTGGCTTCAGAAGAAGTACTTCTTCCACACCCCATAGAAGACAACAGCATTCCGCCTGCCATTAAAAGTGCCATCGTTTTTTTCCATTGTTTCTTCATTGTTTTCCACCTTTCTTTATAAAAATTATATCAGACGCTGTTATCGCGTCACAAGCCGTTCCTGACGGCTTTGCTTCTTTAGCCTTTTACCGATCCAATCATAATACCTTTTTCAAAATACCGTTGGAAGAATGGGTAAATTAACAAAACCGGTATGATTACAATTACCGACACAGTCATCCGGATCGAGGTTGAAGTCTGTGTAGTTGCTGCATCTCCCACTACATCAGAACTTACCCCTTCCTTCACCATCATTGCCAGTGAATTCGCCTGCTGCAAATACTTATACAAAATGAACTGTAAGGTGTACAGATTGGTATCTGTCACCAAAAGGAGCGTATCCCGGAAACTATTCCACTGTCCGACGGCCTGAAAAATTGCAACCGTAGCCAGAATTGGTTTACAGATCGGGAGCATGATCTTCCCAAATGTCTGAAGAATCCCGGCTCCATCAATCTGGGCTGCCTCCTGTAATTCCTTCGGTGTGGATTCCACATAAGTCTTTACCAGCACAATATAAAACGGTGCTACCATTCCCGGAATAATATATGCCCAGAAATTATTCAGCATATGAAGATCCCGCATAACCAGATACCACGGAATCAGTCCTGCACTGATATACATCGTTGCAATGGTAAAGCGATACCAGAATTTTCGCCAACGCATTTCCTCCTGAGTAAACATAAAACCCAGGAAAGCACTGGTCAGGACACAAAGTGCAGTCCCAAGTACTGTTCTGGCAACCGAGATAAATAACGCCTGCAAAAGACCGCTTAGTTGCAACGCTTCCTTATAATTTTCAAAATGAATTCCATGCGGCAGAAAAATGATCTTTCCTGCCTGACTGAGATCATTCGCACTGATGGAATTAATAATAATGTAGTAAAAAGGATAGATGCAAATAATGGTAAATAACAGATAAAAAAATACCAAAACAACATCAATTACCTTATCTGAAGCACTTCTTTTTATTTTCATTTTCAATCACCTCCTGCCCTAAAAAATAGATTCTCCACGAAATGCCTTGGATAAACGATTGGTAACCATAAGAAGGGTAACACTAATCACACTTTTTAGTATGCTGACCGCAGTTCCAAGAGAATAACTGCCTCCCGATATACCAAGGTTATATACATACAAATCCAACACTTCAATTTTTTTAGAGTTAAAGGAATTCTGGAATACATAATACTGATCCATACCATTATTCAGGAAATTTGCCACACTCATCATCAGTAATACGAAGAACGTTGGTAAAAGCCCGGGAATTGTAATGTGGCGGATTAATTGAAATCTATTTGCACCGTCAACCCTTGCTGCTTCATACAACTCCTGGTCAATACCAGAAATTGCCGCCAGATACATAATGGCACTCCACCCAAGCGTCTTCCACGTCATCCACAACCACATGGTAAGATACGTATGTTTTGAATCCTGTAAAAACAGGATCGGCTCTTCAATCCACCCAAGTCTCATTAACAATGAATTCATCATTCCGGAATTGGAAAATAATGCAAACGCCAGGGAATAGACCAATACCCAGCTTACAAAATTCGGAACGGTTGTCAGTGTCTGGACTACTTTTGAAAATCGCTTGCTTCGAAGTTCAGTCAGGAAAATGGCAAACAACATCGGAAGCCATGATGTTGCAAGGTCAAGTCCACTCATTACGAATGTATTTTTTAATACCTGTAAAATCTGTGCCCTTTTCGTTGCATTCGAAACAAGAGTAGTAAACCACTTGAATCCAACAAATTCACAATCTGACAATGCTCTCGGCGGCCGGAAATCATAAAAAGCATATCTCCAGCCATACAGTGGATAATAGCTGAAAATAAAAAGTAATACCATGAATGGAAGAATGAGAAGCATATATTTCATCCCTCTTCTTTTTCTGGTTTTTGATTTTTGGGGAACATTCATTGTCTTACCTCCTCCAAAGTTTTCTTGCACTGTAACTGATCACTTTTTCTCAGTTATCTTATGTTTCATCTTGATTTGATTATAAATGTAACCGTTTTTCCCGTACACATAATGAATTCCATAAGCTATTTGGATATTTTAGACATTTCCACCTGTCCACCACCGCTTAAATCTGTAATAATCCGAGGTTTACCTGTAAAAATCCGAGATTGACAATAATCCGGGATCCAAAATAATAAGGAGCAGCCCCGAAACGGATCTGCTCCTTGTTATTTATTCATGTTACTGTTCGTTCGTACCTCGTTCCAGTAACTTATTCATTCAATTTTCGATACTCTGACGGAGAACACCCGACAATCTTTTTGAATTTCTTGGTAAAATAATTGATATCACCGATTCCGACGTTCTCTGCCGTCTGTGTAACGGAAACGCCCTTCATCAGTAATTCCTTCGCATGCTCAATCCGGATATCATCCAGATAACTGTTAAAGGATTTTCCTGTTTTACTCTTGAAGAGCTTCCCAAGATAGGAACTGTTATACCCAAGCTCTCCCGCAATCTGCTCTAACCATATGGATGAGGTATAATTCATCTCCATATACAGCCGAAGCTTTTCACACGGGTCATTCTGAATTTTCCCACTGACCACTTCCAGCAGTTCCAGCAGCACCTTCTTCAACTGGTCCGTAGCTTCATAAAGATAATGGAACATGCAAAGTTCGAAGAAAAAGTCATCCGGAGAAACAATATCCATGCTTAACTGTGGATAACATTTCAGAAACTCATTGGTAACCTGCCGGTAGGTATTGCTCACAATAAATCCTACCGGATTGGGTAATGTACAGCGCTTCATCAGATAGCTGTGAAATTGCCCGATCTGTAACAATAACGCTTCTTTGTCCTGTGTAGTTATATGATTCACCATGCCTTGTATTTCTGTCAGTAAATCATACTCAGAAACATCTTTCTCCTCTAATACCGTCTGCTGATGAATGATATGCTCCCGGTTCGCATATATAAATAGCTTTGAGGACACTTTCTGAAGCTCCCGGTATTGCCCGGAAATCTCTTCCAGATTGTGAAACGGTTCTCCTTCTATTACAAAAATATACTTCCCCGACTGAAGGATCTGCGGACGGATTTTTTCATAAATCTGTCCTTCACTCATTCCGCGAAGGAATAAAACCACCTGATTCTGCTGATAACTGATATATGGAATCACCTTATGAACCATTTCCATGGTTTCTTTGAATTTCAGATTTCCCTCTTCGTTCTCTGCAGCAATCACCACAAGCCGGATTCCCTCCTGCCTCATAAGATCGATCTGATATGCCCTGGCAGTCTGCGGTGAATACACCAATTTACCGGTAAGAAGCTCCTGCAATACCACTTCTATCATCTGCTCCGCCGGCTGTTCTTCCAGTTTTGCAGAGTATCTGCTTTGTTCCAGTTCTTTGCAGACCTTTTCCAAAGCAGCCTTCAACTCGATCGTTTTCACCGGTTTCAAAAGATATGCCGACACATTATACTGAATTGCTCTCTTCGCATACTCAAAGTCTGCATATCCACTGACAATAATAATTCTTCCATCATATTGCTCATCCCGCAGAATTTTGGCCATTTCCAGACCATTCATATCACTCATGCGGATATCCAGCATGATCAGCTCCGGATGATACTGATGAACAAGCTGAAGTCCATCTTCTCCACATTCTGCCTCATAAAAATCCTGAAATCCATATTGTTCCCATGGAATAATGGCCTGCATGCCCTGCCGTATTAAAGGTTCATCATCAATAAACAATACTTTCATCTGTTATATCCTCTGTATATGGGAATATCAGACGGACGGTGGTTCCATCCCCCTCCCTGCTCATAATGGAAAGTCCATAGTTTTCGCCATAATATAATTTAATCCGCTGATGTACGTTACGAATACCAATACTTCTTCCCTGATCCATTCTGTCAAGGCTCTGTTGCAGCTGTCGGAGGCTTTCCCTGTCCATTCCACAACCATCGTCCTGAACCTGAATCTCCAAAAGTTCCTCCCGCAGCATGATATTTACCTCAATATTTCCTCTTTTTCCTGATTTTGCAAACCCATGCCGGAATATATTTTCAATGATTGGTTGTAAAAGAAGCGGCAATACATAACACTTGTGCGTATCGATACGGGGTTCTATCTTTATGGAATAAGTGAATCTGTCCTGATAACGGAAGCTTTGGATGGCAATATACATACGCGTATATTCCAGCTCATGCTCCAGTGTCACGGGACGATCACGATTATCCAGTGCATATCGTAGCAGGCTCCCGAGATTTTCAATCACTTCCGATAACCCCTGTTGTCCCTCAATGGCCGCCTTCATACGGATAGACTCCAATGTATTAAATAGAAAATGAGGATTTATCTGGCTTGCCAGAAGTTCAAACTGTATCTGCTTCTGCTTGTTCTCCAGCTCTGATTTTGCCATTTCCTCCTTCAGAAGCTTTTCATCCAGCTTCTTCACATTTTCAATCGCTGTCATGGTATCCTGAAACAGTTCTCCCAATTCATCGGTTCCGGACACCGCTTCCAGTGACTGTGTATCCGTTTCCTCCAAAGCCAGTTGATGCACTGCATTTCGTACCGCCTGTATTCTTCTTCCGGAATATCTGCTATAAGCAAATATTGCCCCGAAAGGTAACAGCACTGCAAGTAATATCAGATAAAGGAAGCTGAGTAAGGTATGCTTCATATCTCCAAAGCAGTCTGCCACCGTAAAAATTTCCATCGTATCGTTACTGAACCACAGGGAAATCTCTTCACTCAATGCCAGAGACTTTTTCCCCCGGAACGGACCGATATAGAAATTCTGCTCCTTACGCTTTGCCGCCTCCTCATTCCAGAAGTCAGACAGATTCTTCCCACTCCATGCAGAAGTGGTTGGATAAATAATAATGTTATCATTCAAGGTTACCACGGTCTCATAAACGGAATTGGAATAAACGGAATTCAGGTAACTGTCACTCAGATTGATTTTTAAAATATTTTCATAGTCGCTCGATGGAATGTTTAAAATACAGATCATACTGATCCGATTATTGTTCTGTGAATCATCATAAATCCATATATACTGATTTTTTCGTTCGGAAATAGTCCGATACCACCCTTCCGCACGCACCATATCATCCATGTATGTCACACTGCCATGATCTACAACCGTTGGATTGTCTGTATATACAGAGATACCTGCAATCTCCAGATAATGTGAACGTACAGAATTTAAAATCTGACATTCGTTATAGGCCTTTATAAACGCATCCTCCGAATCATACGAAGAAGAAAGCAGCTGCTGCAGCTCCTTATCCTGTCCGATAATATCCGTCACCTTTACCACCGCCAATGAATAATTAAAGGTCGAATTTTTAATCTGGGATACTTCCTGCTCCAGCTTTGTCTCCTCATAAGACAGCATTTCCCGATAAGAGGTACCTATGCTGTATCCTCCAAAGATCATCAAAGGCATAACTCCTAAGATCGTATGAATCAGAATAAGCTTCGTTCCTGTTTTCCAGCGGTTCGTCAGTGTCCAGAATTGCTCCATCCATTTCTTCATTTTCAGCAGCTCCCCCCCCTTTTCATTTTATCACCGATCCGAGTCTGAAACCAGATAATTCAGCTTTCCACCCACATACTCACACTCAACATACGCACCCTTCTCGATCCAGAGCTTGAATTCCACATCTACCTCCTTCGGCCACGCCGGAAGCAGGTAAATCTGCCCTTCCAGACTCTGCAGCAGCATCTCCTGTAAGCCGGTCATGCCGGTTCCGCCCCAGTTATGGTCTGGTGTGTAATCAAAGCCCGGCCCCCAGAACGCCGGGAAACGCTTCGGTGCACTTGCAAGCTTCTTCTGCATAAAAGCATAGGCTTCCTGTGTAAGCCCCAGTCTGGCGGCACAGATTCCGCTGTACATCCAACCTTCATAATTCAACTGATCTTCGGAATCCCAGGCATAATAATAGGTATCCTGTCCAAGAGACAGCTCCTTTGCCGCCTCCCCGGCAATCCCGATCTCCTGATAAGGAAAGCAGCCGTATAGCTGTGGAAACTCACAATTGATTTTCACATAGTTTTTTGGCTCTTCACAGGGCGCAATCACCGTATGTCCCTTCTTTACTTCAAGAGGCACTTCGGGCAGTTCCTGCAGCAGCTTCTGCCACTTTTCCTGCTGTTTACGATTCCCCAGATGAAGTTCTGTAAGCTTTTTGATGACCGCCCGCAGGGCATAAATGAGATCTGCCGGATTCGTAACCGCAACCTCCTCCGGGTTATAGTTGATTTCCCGGTCTTCACTGATATCGATATTTTCTGCCTTATGATAGGTCTCCTGTGCCGTGGAAGGGAAAATAATCCGTTTTCCTTTCGAATCCTTCTCCGCGTACGCCTGATCGTAATAGTTCAGAATCGCATCGATAAAGGCAAGATACCGTTCCGTGTCTGTTACTCCCGCAGCTTCAATATATTTCAGCATCATATAGGAAAATTCCAGACTGGTGGCATAGTGATAGCGCACATAGATCGGATAATCCAGTCCATCCTTTCCATAAAAGGCTGATAAGCCGTTCGCATCGACCTGTTCCGGAATGCAGGCTGCATCCTTTGTTCCGAAGAAATGACTGGTTCTTGCGATCGCAGATTCCAGAATCCGGAAGTAAAATTCAAACTGCGGTTTCATCATGTCAAAGTCCCCGCTTTTGAGCATCGGCCAGTATAAATGCCGCTGATTCTGTGCGGTAAACTCAATTCCACCCCAGTCCCTCTCATCGGGCGTCTTAGCACCTCTCCGGCTCCCCCACAGGGCAGGATCAATTGTAAACAGACCTCCATTAAACTTCGTCGGATACTCTCCATACGCGTTACATGCCAGCATGTAACGGAACAACTGATAATTCCGTCCCATCTGCCAGTCTTTGTCATTGGGATCTGCCTTCTGCCGGTTAATATAGATATAGCTCCGATTCCAGAACTGCTTCCACCAATCCTCACTCTGATGCTTCTTCTGTCCTCCCCTGCGAAACTCTTCGAAGCATCTTGTAAGCTCCTGCACATAGTCCTTTTCCATAACCGGACATGTTACCCGAAGCAGAATCCGGAGATCCGCCTGTTTCACTTTTCCGGAGAACTGATACGACATACAGGGAAGCCCTGCATAAGCTTCCCTCGCAATTCCTGTATATTGCAGTCCTTCCGCACCCAGCATTCCCCCGGAAATCCGGTTTTTCTGCACATCCGGGAAAAGCTCCCGGATCGGCGCAAGTCCTTCTTCTGCAATCCGTTCGTCAAACACCTCCGAGCACCGGTTCTGATGATAAAACATAAGACCGGTTCCCAGCGTTCTGATCTCATCATGGTATTGGCAGGCAGACTCCTCCTGACGCCAGTTCTGATAACTACACACAACCTCATGCTCCACATCCGAACGGATCTCCACGTGGATCATGCCCTCAAAAACATCCACCCACAGAATCATCTCGGTTTCCACATTACCGGCTTTGCCAAGAATCCGGATATCACCGGTCGTAAGCCGCAATTCCTGCGAAAAAGAATCCCGGAACGGATTAGGCTCCATGGTAATGGCACACCGCCCTGCCTTGATCATATTGCCCTTTTCATCAAACGCTCCGCTCTGTGCCATATAAAAATACAGGACATCATTCTCCACCCAGACGTTGCATCCGATGTCTCTGCCGCCTAACGGCATGCACTCCCCGGCATCCTTACTCTGGCTGTCCCAGCGGATGTGATATTGTTTCATTGCCTCCATAATCTTTGGGTTATTTTCCTGTTTGTACATTTCCTGTCCATCTCTACTTCCTTCTGCCTGTAATGCTTCATTCTGCTCTTATTTTAAGTACTGCCCTTTAATTCCCTGCGGATCTTGGTTTTGACACGCTGCAGGGCATTGTCTGTCGATTTATCATCCCTGCCAAGAACCTTCGCAATCTGTCCATAGGACATTCCGGTAAGGTACAGATCCAATACCTGTTTTTCAAAGGGGCTTAATTCCTTCTCAATCATCTGTTCAATGCGTTCCACATTTTCACGGTCGATCAATAATTCCTCCGGATTTTTCTCGGAGGGAGAAATCAGGCTGTTAATCAGCTTTACCTCTTCCGAAGACTCGCCACCCTCCTGCTGGGAATAATCCGCATAAATGGAAATATAAGAATTGAGCGGTGCATTTTTCAGCCGACCTGCTGCCTGAATCGCCGTATACATCTGTCTGGACACACACAGATCTGCAAAGGTAAAAAAACTGGCATCCCGTCCCGTATCGTAATCGCGGATTGCCTTAAAAAGTCCGATCATCCCTTCCTGAATCAGATCTTCCCGGTCCGCACCCAGAATGTACATTGACTGCGCCTTACTGCGTACCAGATTCTTATACTTTTCCATAATATAGTCGGTAATAGCGTGATCTCCATCCCGGAGCTGTACAATCAGTTCTTCATCACTGTATTTTGCATACTCATTGACCATAGATGCTTACCTCAATCCTGAGCTGTGGTGTCTCTTTGCCGGAATTTCAAAATGTCCGGTGAGATCTCTGTATCATTCAGTCCTTCTCCATCCGATGAATTCTGAAGCCGGATCAGATCCGCTGCAATATGCTCTGCCAGAATCTGATACCCATCCGGATTACAATGGACACCATCCGGCATATAATTTGAAATCACTGCTGCATCGTGACTGTCCAACAAATTTGAATCGTACAGGTCAATCACATCATATTCATATTCTCTGGCAAGTGTTATCATACTATCCACGATGACACGTTGTGACATCAGTTCCGGACGCTCCTTGCGCAGAATATCATGCAGGACATTGGGAAGCGGTGTGATGAAAACGATCTCCGCATCCGGGTAATTTTCCTTTAACCCCCGCATCAGCTCATCCAGATCTCCGATCAGGGTACGTGGAGAACGTTCCTCAAAGTTTCCTACGTTTTCCTTATGCAGACAAAAGCCATCATTCGTTCCACCCATAATCAGAATAAGGTCTGTGTCCTTTGGAATCTCCATATATCGCTCCACAAATGCATTCTGCCAGTATCTTCCAATCGAGGATCCGCCGATTCCGAAGTTTACTACCTCCTTTGCGCCAAGAAGCTCTGACAGCTTCGTCGGATAAGAATACTGCTGATAATTCTCCAGCTTCTCAAGATTTGCCGCCTGTGTGATACTGTCTCCCAGACAGGCAATCTTTTTATCCGAAAAATCAAGGCTGCTTTGCCCGATAACCACCTGGTCTGTCTCATTCCACCGAACCGTTTCCATATAAGAGCTGCTCTCCAGTCTTCGTTCCCGAAGAGTTGGACTCACCAGTATATTTCCGGATACCGTAGTTAAAGAAATTCCGGCTCCTGAAACGCTATCCCAGGAAAGCAGATTTTCGGAAACGGTATTTCCCGAAACGTCGCTATCGGAGATACGATTATCCGAAACACAGTTCCCGGAAATATCATTACCCGAGATGCCGTTTCTCGAAATACTGTTTTCCGAAGTGCTGTTTTCTGAAATGCTGTCCTCAGAAACAGCATTGCCGGAAATTTCGTTACCAGATACTACAGAAGTCTCTCCGGACATCATATTTTCCGATACGGAAGCCTCATCTGAGGCACTCTCCCCAGACGGCACGGTCAGGAACTCCTGCAGCACATCCTCATCCTCGTCCTCCAGCGCATCCACTGCATATTCCTGGAGAAATGTCTCTACCGCAGCCTCATCCTTCGAAAGCTCTTCAATCTGCGTCCGCAGCTGTTCCGCCTGTGCCTGGTTCTGCGCATATTGCTCCCGGCACTGCTGTTCATATTTACTTTGCTCCAAATATTGTAATACCTTATCTGCCCCTACCGCAATCAATAGTATCGTGGCCATAGCAATCAGGGTGGCTAGGACTCTTCCGGCTGTCTTCATAATACCTTCCTATCTGTTTTACAACAGCTTCCTGTTCTTTCCAATCTGGTAAATGTCTATTCCGAACTCATCTGCTGCCGGAACAGGTTCTCTGCCGCACGATCTCATACGCCAGAACGCCGGCCGCTACGGAAGCATTCAGGGAATCAATGTCACCATGCATGGGAATGGAAGCCACCATATCGCACTTTTCCTTCACCAGACGGCCTACTCCGGATCCTTCGTTACCAATTACCAGTCCGATCGGTCCTGTCAGATTTAAGTCATACATCGTTTCTCCGCCCATATCCGCGCAGACAAACCATAAGCCCTGCTGCTTTAACTCTTCTATGGTCTGTGCCATATTCGTCACACGGGCTACCTTCGTGTAGTTCAACGCTCCGGCAGAGGTTCTTGCTACCGTTGCCGTAAGTCCTACCGCACGGTTCTTCGGAATAATCACCCCATGTGCTCCGGCCAGATTTGCCGTACGGATAATGGCGCCCAAATTATGCGGATCCTCAATATTATCCAGCAGGAATAAAAACGGAGGCTCGTTCTTTTCTCTGGCAAGTGCAAGCATATCTTCTACCTCCGAGTATTCATAGGCTGCAATCGCTGCCACAACGCCCTGATGCTTGCCGGTTTCTGAAATCTGATCCAGACGCTCCTTCGATACATATTTAATAACAACATCATGCTTTCTTGCTTCGCGCTTGATCGTCATGATCGGTCCGTCCTGACAGCCATCCAGAATATAAAGCCGGTCAATGGACTGTCCGGAACGAAATGCTTCAATCACTACATTTCTTCCCTCTATAATGGATTCATTTTTTTCTTTTCTGAATTCTTCCATGCTCTGATCCTTTCTCAATTTCTTTGTGAAACACAATCCAGTTATACACAGTGTTGCTATATGTATTTCGTTTCCGGCATGCAGTCTCACTGTGTTTCCCTATGTCTTTCTATGTTTTTCTGTGTCTTTCTGAATTAGTATCCCTGCTCTGTCTGCTTAATTCATTTTCTGTGTTTCCAGGATATCCATACCCTTTTGGATCAGCAAAAGCATCCTCTCCTCCTGCCCGGTAAGATACAGGTATCCCATCAATGCTTCCAATGCCGTTGCCTTTTTATACTCTGCCATAGTTGCATGCCTGGCTTTGGTGTACGGCTTCGCATTGCGTCCTCTCTTTAAAATTATCTGCTCTTCCTCCGTAAGCTCCGGCAACAGTGCATCCACTAAAAGAGCCTGCGCAGTCGCATTCACATAGCGGATCGTATAGTGGTGGAGCTTATTGGCAGGCGCATTTCCCCGCATTACAACCACAGTCCGGATCACCAGATCATAAATCGAATCTCCGATATAAGCAAGCGTAAGAGGTGAATATGTCCGAATATCCACCTCTTTACCCTCAAATGCTTCTCTTATCCTTTGTCCAAAGGTTAAGCCATTTTCCATTTTACGCCCTCACGTGTATCTTCCAGAACGATGCCCTTTTGTAACAGTTCCTCACGAATCGCATCGGCCTTAGCGAAGTCCTTTGCCTTCTTTGCCTCCTTACGTTCTGCAATCTTTTCCTCAATGTAGCTTAGAAGCTCTGCATCCACATCGTCCGCTTTCTCTTCTGCCTTTTCGCCATCAAATAGTCCTAAAGAAAGCACCTCATCGAAGCTTGCTGCCAGCCTACGCTTCGTTACATCGTTACAGTCTTCCTTTAACAGATCATACAGTACGGTGATTGCCATGGATGTATTTAAGTCGTTGCAAAGCGCATCTTCAAATTTACGGCGGTATTCTGCGTAGACTGCTTCATCCACTTCTCCTTCTTTGGAAAGTCCGGCAATCTTCTTAAGAAGCTTTTCATAAGCAGACTTTACATTGTCCATTACCTCATAAGAAAATTCCAGCGGCTTCCGATAGTGGGACTGTAAGCAGAACATCCGGTAAACCAACGGATTATAGCCCTTGCTTTCCAGTAAGGATACCGTCAGAAAGTCCCCCTTTGACTTACTCATCTTACCGGACTTGTCATTCAGGTGATGTACATGGAACCAGTAGTTACACCATTTATGTCCAAGGTAGGACTCACTCTGTGCAATTTCATTCGTATGATGTGGGAAAATGTTGTCCACGCCGCCGCAATGGATGTCCATATATTCTCCAAGATGCTTCATGCTGATGCAGGAGCATTCAATATGCCATCCCGGATAACCAACGCCCCACGGGCTGTCCCACTTAAGAGCCTGATCTTCAAACTTGGATTTCGTAAACCATAAAACAAAGTCGTTCTTATTCTTCTTGTTTGCATCCTCGGTAACATCGTCACGCACGCCAACCAAAAGTTCGTTCTCACTCTGGGTATTAAATACATAATATTCCTTAAGCTTCGAGGTATCAAAATACACGTTTCCTCCGGCTACATAGGCATAGTCCTTCTCTAAAAGGACCTCGATCATATGAATAAACTCATCAATACAGTTCGTTGCAGGCTCCACCACATCCGGACGTTTGATATTCAGCTTCCTGCAGTCTTCAAAAAAGGCGTCGGTATAGAACTTCGCAATTTCCATAACAGTCTTGTGCTCACGCTTCGCGCCTTTTAACATCTTATCTTCCCCGGTATCGGCATCGGAAGAAAGATGGCCGACGTCCGTAATATTCATCACACGCTTTACATCATATCCCAGATAACGCAGGGTCTTTTCCAGTACATCCTCCATGATGTAGCTGCGCAGGTTTCCGATATGTGCGAAATGATACACGGTCGGTCCGCAGGTATACATTGCAATTTTGCCATCCACATTCGGGATCACGGTTTCTACTTTTTTCGTCAATGTGTTGTAAAAGGAAAATCTATTCTCCATCTTTCCTCTCCTCCTTTAATTGTCTGAGTTCTATTTCCATCTGCTGCATCCTCTTACGCAGCATGGCCAGTTCTTCTTTTACCGGATCCGGTAAATGGATCTGGTCTAATTCCTCCTGTGGAAGTCTCTGGTTGTTCCGCTTCACCACATGTCCCGGGACACCAACTACCGTGGAATTCGGCGGCACCTCTTCCAGAACAACCGATCCGGCTCCGATCTTGGAATTGTCCCCGATCGTAAAGGATCCCAGGATCTTGGCACCGGCACTGATCATTACATTATTTCCGATCGTCGGATGTCTCTTTCCCTGCTCCTTGCCGGTTCCTCCAAGGGTTACCCCCTGATACAGGGTCACATTATCACCAATAATCGCTGTTTCTCCGATAATAACGCCATTTCCATGATCAATGAAAAATCCTTTGCCAATCTGCGCTCCCGGATGAATCTCGATTCCGGTCTTGCGCACGCCGCGCTGGGAAATCCATCTTGCCCAGAAATAATGTCCCTTCTGATAAAGCTTGTGTGCCACCCGGTAATGCAGCATCACCTTAAAGCTTGGATACAGCAGCACCTCCATACTGGAATGAATGGCCGGATCCCGCTCTCTTATGATTCGGATTTCTTCTTTAATTTTGCTGATCATTCCCATAACTGCTCCATTTCCTGCAAAATCCCATAAAATAAGAAACGGAATATTCCATCTACAGAGACGAAATATTCCGCGGTTCCACTCTACTTAAAGACGATGACGTCTTTCCCTTATGGTCGATAACGCGACCAGACGTGCCGGAATACGAATGACAGCCTCTCCTGCTTCTCAGCTCCATAGCGGTGCAGTCATGCTCACCCGGCAGACTCCGGAGTGCACTTCCCATTCCCTAAAGTAAAAGCTGCTTACAGCCGATGGCAGCTTCTCTCTGTTGCTCCTGGATAATGGTACTCTTCTCCATCATTGTCGTTTTAATTATTTATTCGCCAGTAACTGCTCCATAGCTTTGCAGTTATCTTAACTACTATATAGCATATGCAACTTTTGAAATTTTGTCAACCATCAGACCTTCAAGTTAACCATCATCAGACCTTCAAGTTAATCAATAAATTCGATCCTTCAACTTATAAACGGCATGGCTGAACGATTACATTGTCTCATCATTTCCATCAATCAAGCTTCGGGCATCCCCCACAGCCGGCACAGCCTCTTAACATCACATCCTCGCTCTGTAGCCCGAATGGTGTTGTCAGCAGACAAATTGCCTGGGAAGAAATTCCCTCCCCGCTTCCGGTAAAGCCAAGGCCTTCTTCCGTTGTTGCCTTAACATTCACCTGAGACAGATCCATATGTAGCGTGTCGGCAATGTTCTCCCGCATTGTATCAATATAGGAACGCATCTTCGGAGCCTGTGCAATAATGGTTGCATCAATATTCTCAATGAGAAAATAATGCTCCTCCAAAAGTGCACCTACATGCTTAAGCAGCTCTAAGGATGAAATGCCTTTATAAGCAGGATCCGTGTCCGGAAAATGCTTACCGATATCTCCAAGTGCCGCTGCCCCAAGCAAAGCGTCCATAATAGCATGCAGCAGCACATCTGCATCCGAATGTCCGAGCAGTCCCTTTTCATACGGGATCTCGACCCCACCGATAATCAGCTTCCTTCCTTCTGTCAGTTTATGCACATCATAACCCATACCGATTCTCATATCGTTATTGTTTCCTCCTGTAAATCTTTTATTCGTAGTTATTCAGTATCTTCATAGTTGTTATTCATAAGTTGCCATTCATAAGTTGCCGGATTGATCATTTCCTTTTCGTTCTGTATATGATATGATGGAGTTATTCGAAGCTGATGGGAGATTCTTATGCAATTACGTGATTTTTTATCCTATGAAAAAATCTATATTCAATGCCATGACAGTCCGGATGCAGATGCATTAGCCTCCGGTTTTGGGTTGTACACTTATTTTCAAAACCATGGAATTTCCACACATCTGATTTATACTGGAAGATTCCGCATACAGAAGACCAATCTGGTTCTGATGGTAGAGAAATTAAACATTCCGATTGAATATATTGAGGTAGACAGCCTGCAGCTTACCAGCGAACTTCTGCTTACCGTAGACAGTCAGTATGGAGCCGGAAACATCACCAAAATCCCGGCAGAGCATATCGGCATCATTGATCATCATCAGATCGAGATTCACAACATTCCGGATTCTCTGATTCTGAGCGATTTCGGAAGCTGTTCCACTGTAGTCTGGAAGCTTCTTCGTGAAGAGCAGTTCGATCCCAATGAATTTCCGGATCTGGCTACTGCCCTTTATTATGGGCTTTACAGTGATACCCAGCAATTTACGGAAGTCCATAATCCGGCAGACAGGGATATGCACGATGCTTTAAAATACCGTAACAGTATCTTTTCTTTACTAAAAAACTCCAACATTTCCTCTACTGAGCTGGAAATTGCCGCAATCGCAATTCTGCGTGCTGTTCACAACAAAGAAAACGGCTATTCCCTGATCAAGGCCGAGCCTTGTGATCCAAACATCCTAGGACTGATCAGCGATCTCTGTATTCAGGTTGACAGTGCCAACGTCTGCGTTGTTTACAATGAACTCCCTGACGGGATGAAATTCTCAGTCCGCAGTTGTACCAGGGAAGCCAAGGCCTGTGATCTGGCTGCTTATCTTGCAAAGGAAATCGGCTCCGGTGGCGGTCATCTGGAAAAATCGGGTGGATTTATTAACCGTTGGCTGTATGAAGACAGCTATGGTGATCTGCACACCGAGGATTATTTTTCCACACGAATCCAAGATTATCTCAGCAGCTTTGACATTCTGGATGCCAGAACAAGCCATGTCGATCGTTCCCACATGAAAACCTATCGTCATAAGCGGCTTCCGATCGGTTATGTTCTGCCCGCACAGCTTCTTCCCGTCTCAACTCCGATTACGATCCGGACAATCGAGGGAGATCTTGATCTGATTCTCACCGAACAGACCTGTATTATGGTCGATCTTCAGGGAAAGGTATTTGTAAAATCCCGGGAGGAATTCCTTGAACACTATCTGCCCACCCGGGATGCTTACCACCCTAAGGCAGTTTATCTTCCAACCATGAGAAACCGTCTGACCGGCATACAGATCCGTTTATCCGACTGCATCCGCTCCTGTATTCCCTTAGAGAATACCTTCGTCCATGCCCGTCCACTTGAGAGAGCCTGTAAAGTATTCCCTCTGTGGGATGAGGAAAATTATCTGCTCGGTAATATTGGAGATTATCTTGCCATTCGCAAGGACAACCTCGATGACCTGTTTATTGTGGAAAAGGAAGTTTTTGAACAGACCTATGAATTAGTTCTCTAACGCTTCCTGTATCCATTTTGCATAATTTTCCTTCGTATCAGCGCCAACCTTAGGTCTGCACACAATGATTCCATTCCGGTCAACCAGATAGCTGGTGGGCGTGCCTGTGACCTTAAAGATCTGATCAAGCTCATCGGTTCCTAAAAGAACCGGCAAGGTCACTCCCTGCGTCTCCATAATATCATGAGCCTCTTCCACGGCATCCTCATCCTGCAGATCCCGGACATCATTCAGAAGAGTGATGATCTGTACATTGTCTAATTCATCATTGAGCTCCTGCAGCTGGGGCATCTCTGCAATACAATAAGAGCAGGTCAGTCCCCAGACATTAACCATTGTCAGCTCTGCATTTCCGAACACGGATTCATCCACTGTATTGCCATCATAATCTACCGTCTGGAAGGTCACGCCTGTTGTACTCTCATACTCTGTATAATCAAACTGGGTTCGCTGCTGTTCCCATTCACCCTGTAAGGCAGCCATAATCGTCTTCGTTTCCGCACTTGCATGCTCCGCTACCGCTGCCCCTGTGCTTTCATCACTGTCTATCTGATACATCGTCAATCCGCTTTCTGTCTGAAAAGCTGTTAATGTATAACCATCTCCATACTGATCCACGATCTTCTGCAGATCCTCCTTAGCCAGATCCTGACGGACAGAAAAGATGATGGACGGTGAAGAATAAATGGATTGGTAAGATACCATCTCCTCATAGGTTGCATTTTCCGGTTCAAAATCATCCGGATAATCCTCCATTACTGCATAAAATGTCACGCCGCAGACTCCCTGCTCATCATCCAGAACAAAGCCGGAGGGCTCCACAAGTCCATTCTCAGCCTGTGCACAGGAGTCGAAGCTTCCAATCCACTGGCGCACTGTAATGCCTGTAGCATCATCCACAGCCACAAAACTCTCCTGACTATCCTCTGATTTTGTCTGTTCCGATGTACTCTCTGTCACGCTGCTCTGCTCCGTGTTCTCCAATGCACTGTCCTGCTTTGCATCCTCCATTGCACTGCTCTGCTCTGCATTCTGTACCGCACTGCAGGAAATTAAGAGTGCACCGGTCAATACGGCAATTAAAACAAAACTCATTACTTTCATTTTTTTTATTTTTTTCATATTACGATCTTTCTCCCTTACTATTTTTATACAAATGCTCAGTACTCTCACAGTTATTGTTCATACACTTGTGGTTCGTCACATTAAAATGCAGCGCTCCTGTCGGACATGCCTTGACGCAGGCTCCGCAGCGAATACACTCCGTGCTGTTTGGATGAGCCATTACATCCACATTCATCTTACACTGTCTACTGCAGGCTCCACAGCCTACGCACTGCTCTTTCTCAACCTTAAGCCTTAAGAAGCTGAATTGCTGAAACAAACCGTAAAAAGCTCCTAACGGACATATATACTTGCAAAAAGGCCGATGCACAAACATGGATAGTAAAACAATAAAAATCAGGATTACAAGCTTCCACTGAAACAAAAATCCCAACTGGCTGCGAACCCCCTCATCCAGTACGGCAAGCGGAATCGCACCTTCCAGAATTCCAACCGGGCAGATCAGCTTGCAGAAGTAGGGTACCGATGACAGCCCATTATTTGTCTTCCACAAAGCAGGCAGCAACAGCACAAAAGCAATCAGGAAGAAATATTTCATAAAGCGAAGCAGCTTATCCAGTTTCTGCGGAACCGTCAGCTTCGGTACGGGAATTTTATATAAAAGCTCCTGAATCAGACCAAATACGCACAGCCATCCGCAGACAAAGCGTCCCAGTATAACACCAATCAATGCCAGATAACCTATCACATAAAACGGATATTTTTTCCTGCTTCCCACGACGGCCTGTAATGCTCCAATCGGACACGCACCTATTGCAGCCGGACAACTGTAACAATTCATGCCCGGAACACAAAAATTCTTCAATGGTCCAGTATAGATCAGGCTTTTCCCCCAGCCTGTCCATCTGGAATTCTGCAGCAATGCCGCAATCACCTGTACCAGCTTACGCCTGACACCATGCTGGCGGAGTAAGTCTTTCATTTCTGATTCCTCTTTTCCAAATAAGTCTATTCATTCCCCAACCACATGCTTCGGCTAGCCAATCCCAATGCATTCAAAACAAATATTAGCCGCCTTGCGAAGAACAACCCTGGGTTCGTTTCTGCCAGCTCCGACACAGATACTTATGATTGCTGCAATGAGAATTACATATTTGAAGCAGTTTCTGATCCGACACTTATATTCCATATTCTCTTTGTCTCCTTTTAACACCGGTATTTCAACTTGAAAGGGTATGCATTTCATAAGATTACTATATCTGGTTTCCACTTACACTCGCAAATGATCCACTGGATCATTTGCTCATATGCAGGGCAACTCGAAAATGGTCCACCGGATCATTTGCTCATATACAGAGCAACAAAAAGGACCCTTCCGGATCCTCTTAGTAGCGAGAGAGAGACTTGAACTCTCAACCTCCCGGGTATGAACCGGACGCTCTAGCCAGTTGAGCCATCTCGCCATATTTTATAAATGGGACCTATAGGGCTCGAACCTATGACCCTCTGCTTGTAAGGCAGATGCTCTCCCAGCTGAGCTAAGATCCCATGTATATGATAGAGCATAGCGGCTCAGATATTGCTGAAAGCCGTTGAATGTTTTCATTCATAAGGCTGACATCGATATATGACACATTAGGCTGTGAATGCAGGATGACAAATCCCGGATTGGGCATACATCATTTGCGCTGCTATGCAATGTTTGCTGTCGTCTTGCGACTGCTTAACTAAGATACCATTTTAGCCAAGGCTTGTCAAGGTGTTTTTTTAATTTTTTCAGGTGTTTTTTACAACCCTTTTTTATTGTTCAGCCACGCCTCCATTATGTTATGTGCTTTGCAGCAGCTTTTCCATCCCTTCATACTGATATCTCGCTCCAATCGTTCCGGATGCCACTGTACCCCATACACCGGAAGGAACTCATGCTGCAAGCCTTCCACTACACCATCCGGCGCATACTGTATATACCGGATCCCTCTTCCGGGAATACCGACGCCCTGATGGTGTGCACTGTTAACCAACATATCCGATCCATACAATTCATAAAGAAAAGAGTTCTCCTCATTCCTTGCCGGGTGTATCTGATCCTTTTCCCGATAGGCGTGATGTACTGCCGTCGGAAGGTGCTGGATCATATCCCCTCCAAAAGCAATATTAATAAGCTGCATCCCCTTGCAGATTCCAAACACCGGCTTCCGATACCTGCAGAATGCCTTTAAGATTGCAAGCTGGATCCGGTCAAGCTCCGGTGTCAGCTTTTCCTGTCCCTTCCGGATCATCTGCTGCTCCCATTCGCTGTACTGCCGGATCTCCGACTCCGGAATCCGGAGCTGTCCGAACAGCTTCGAATCCACATCCCCGCCTCCCGGTAAAATCAGTCCATCGTATTCATCCACGTCCTTTACCTGTAAAGACGTAACAAAATGCACCTGCATCGCTGCAAGTGCATTTTCGTAATTAGTTGTCTGTCCGGCTTCTCCGGCGATTAAAATTTTCTTCAAAGCAATCCCTGCCTGCACACGCGTTTCCTTATAACCTATGCACGCAGTTCCTCAATTATTCAAACGGACGGTCATAAACAAACTTAATCTGCTTTACTTCAATCCCATTTTGTGGGAAGTACAGACGCATGATCGCATATTTCATGCCAAGATCAGCCTCTCTTGTCTGTGTTACCCACTGGCCGTTTGTACCATTAAAGATATACACGCCACGAGGTGTTCCGGCAAAGGATAAGGTCACCGGAATCTGTGCCAGTTCTCCAAGGTCGGACTTTGCCATAAGTTCTGCTTTATAATATCCCAGATGCTCAAGATCCAGTGCAAAGTCAATGCTGGTTCCCTTGGAAATTTCATAATCGGACAGGTCAATCACGACCTCTTTGTCCACCTTATAATAGGTCAGATCTCCGACACATTCCTCAAAGCCCTCTTCTGCTCCCAGAATTTCAATCGTGTCTTCCTCTTTCTGCATTCTCTTAAAGGCATGTGTATTCATCATAAAGCGGCAGATATTCTTCGCACAGCGCTGCAATTCGCCAAGTGTCAGGGATCCGTCATGCAGAGACTCTACCGTGTTATCGCCATGCTCGTTCTTTTCCGAATCCGGGCATACCATATAAAGGTCATTCTGCGCCTTTACCATCGTTGCAAAATCGGTCTTTGCAGGCTTATCCCCTTCCTTGCAGACATAAGCCCACCAGTCGGTCATTACCACACCCTCAAAGCCCCACTGCTTCCGCAGGATATCGGTAACCAGATCGTAGTTACTGGAGGTCCAGATGCCATTCACCGGTCCATAGGTTGTCATGACTGCATCTGCCTTTGCTTCCTTCACTGCAATTTCAAATCCTCTTAAGTAAATCTCACGCAGCGCACGCTCGGATGCAATACTGTTGGAGGTATGGCGCCTCGTTTCCTGATTGTTTCCGCAGAAATGCTTTAAGGAACCGGTCACACCTGCACTCTTTAAGCCCCGTACCTGTGCTGCCGCCATCTTACCGGTTAGCAGCGGATCCTCTGAAAAGTATTCAAAATTACGTCCGTTTAGCGGATGTCTGTGGATATTCATACCGGGACCTAACAGAATATCCACACGGTTCTTGATCATTTCCACTGCCGTGAATGCATAGAGTTCTTCATTTAACTGTGTATTAAAGGTGCAGGCAAGCAGCGTTCCGTTCGGAAGACTGAATGCTTTCATTCCGCTGTCAAGACGCATGCCGGACGGGCCATCATCGCAGCAGCCACATGGGATGCCCTTTTCAAGAAGAGACTTCGTAACGCCACCGAATGCTGCTGCCGTTCCGGCCGTTACCTTCGGGCTTCCCATTCCTTCTCCACGCACAATGCTGGCAAGCTCTTCCTCCGTGAGCTGTGCAACAAATTCATCAAGCGTTGCTTTTCCTTCCTTGACATCCACAAGCTTTATGCCACGGTCCCCAGTCATTTCATAGCTTTCTGGAAGCTCTGCGTTTCTCTTTTCCTCAGGGGAAACCACCCGTAACGGAACCTCTTCCATCGTAATCTCATAAACGCCTGCCGCTTCTGCATGTTCATTGGCTGCTGTCATCTTCATACGCTTAAAAGCGGTTGTCGGAGCTAATGCGTTGCGGCATTCTTCAACGATCTGTAACTCATCCAGTGTAAAGGAACCCACTGCATAGGCATCACGCACATTTCCACCTGCATAAATGGTATATTCTCCGGCTTCCAGAACCCATCCGGTCGGCATTTCTGCGGTACTTACCTCGTTATAAGAAGCAAACACCGATGTCGGAATTGTGAACGCCAGCTCTTCACTCTCTCCCGGCTTTAACTCCTTCGTCTTCTTAAAATCAATCAGTACTCTTGCAGGCTTGCCAAGCTTTCCTAATGGAGCCTTTGCATAAACCTGAACGACTTCTTTTCCTGCTACGGAACCGGTATTTGTCACCTTCATCACAAAGGACACCTGATTTTCCGCATAAGAAAATCCATATGCTTCCATAGAGAATATGGTATAAGAAAGACCGAAACCAAACGGATACAGCACCTTGCTCTTTGCTACGGATTCAAAATACCGGTATCCCACATAAATATCCTCTACATAAAGGTTCTGCTCCAGACCACCAAAGTACGGATCTGCCGGATAATCGGACATCTGTGCTGCAATCGTATCCGAAAGTCGTCCCGACGGGCACACCTTACCGGTAAGAACATCAACCGTTCCAAGACCACCGATCATTCCTCCCTGCCATACATACATCACTGCATCCGGGCGGTATTGATCCATAAAGCTCATATCCATGATACTTCCGGTATTTAACAGAACGATCATCTTTGCAAAGTTCTTACGCACCTTATGAAGCATGTCCTCTTCGATCGAAGTGAGACAATATGCACCCTCCAACATTTTGTTGTCCTTATCCTCACCGGCCGTTCTTGCCAGAATAACAATCGCGTATTCATTCTTTTCGGCAGCCTCTTCGACCAATGCCTCATTCAGTTCCATTTCTTCCTGCGACCAGGGCTCATTTCCCCAGCCAACACCTTCATCAAACGGATGGTCCTTCTCCCACTCGAGGTATACATCCACTAACGGCTCATAAACCTGCACGTCTTCGCTCGCCTCGAGAGCCTCGAGAATACCGGTCACCTTATTTACATTCACCATACCGCCTGATCCGGTACCACTCTTATAATAATGAAGCTGCATTCTGCCAAACACAGCGACACGGCTTCCCTTCGGCAGAGGAAGCACATGATTCTGATTCTGCAAAAGCACCTGTCCTTCTGCAACCGCCTGACGGGCCTTCGCTGTATACTTTTCAAAATCCAATACTCTGCTGCTCATAACACCCTCCTGTTATTTCGAATTTATAGTTACATCTTATCCCATTTTTCTATGGTCTTCTATTATGTTATTAACCACTTTATAGGTTGATATTGACATTTGTTTTAAATTGTTGCTATATTTGATTAGAAAATATAGGTCGATTTTAAATTATTGATAACTATTCAGATTTTATATAGTGAATAAGCTCCTGAATAGTTACACTGATTCAAGTCACTCAGAATATAAAATGACCACTTGCGAAAGGATATCTTGAAATGACTTCCTACTCCCATGAGATTATCAGTGATGATACCCGCCTGCGTCTGCATTTTGCCGTAATTAAAGACAGCCGCTTTTACTCTCCGATGCACTGGCATGGACACCTTGAAATTATTTATCCACTGAAGGGTTATATGACCGCCTATATCAATGAGCAGAAATATACCCTTTCCCAGCATGATATTCTGATTGTGAATCCGCACGAACTCCATTCCACCAGAACCCATGGAGGCGTAGATTATCTGCTGCTTCAGATTCCGATGAAAGACTTAAGCCGCGTTCTCGACCATGCTTCTTCCCTGCACGTTAAGGAATATTTCCCTTCCATTATCGGAAGTACCTCTTTGCAGAAAATGCGCAATTACCTGCAGGAATTATGTGATACCTATGAAAATCCACATTCCGGATACCTTCTTCATTTTTCATCTGTCCTGTATGAATTTCTGTACGAATTATATGGAAACTACTCCGAAGTCATAAGCCCGGAAATCCAAGAAAAGGAAAAGAAAAACTTCGAACGCATGGATGAAATTCTCCAGTACATTCGAAGTCATTATCAGGAAGATATTACTTTGCATGATGCGGCTTCCTCGCTTCATGTAAGTCATGAATACTTCTGCCGGCTGTTCAAAAAGCACACCGGACAGACCTTCTTAGCCTATCTCAATGCAGTCCGTACCATGCACTTCCATGAGGACCTGCTGCGCACCGATGCAAGCATTACCGAGCTGTTGCAACGACACGGCATACAGAACTACAAAGTATTTTTAAGAGACTTCAAGGCCACCTATGGCTGCTCTCCTGCCAAGCTTCGCAAAACACACTAAATTATCGTATCCCATAAATCACGGCTGCGGACAGCACAATCTGGATAATGGCAAAGCGGAATACCGTCTGGGTATTGGACCAGCCGCTCACCTTGCGGACATGGTCATGAAGCGGTGTCCGGATGTTCTTCATAATGTGGATTCTGCACACACGGATCAGGGTAACCTTTATAAGTCCCAGGCCTCCATCCAGAATAAGGACAAGTGCCACCGGAATATACAGAAGCGGCGAGCCGCTCTTCAATGCGGCGATACTGATAAAAATACCCATCGCACGGGATCCGGCATCCCCCATCATGAGCTTACTCGGCGTTGCGTTATACCACAGATAGCCTAAAATACAGCTCATAAACACGAGAATCACAAAGGAAAAATCTCCCTGTGCATCAAGCTGCTTGTCCAGAATATAAAAGGTGCCAAGTGTAATGAGCGCCAGTGTTCCCGACAATCCGTCCACACCGTCTGCACAGTTCGTCACATTGATGGATGCCCATACCAGAATGACAATCAGAATGCCAAATACAATCTCCGGAATGGCAACGGTCTTATGAAGAAATGCCAGATAAATTTCATTGGAATTAAAGTTCAGGTAAGTAACTGCCACAATGATCGCAATGATAAGATCCAGAATTCCCTTCTTCCATTCTCCCCACGGCTTCTCCGATGCATCATCCATATATCCGGTAATCATTTCCGCAGCAACCAGTATCAGATAGATGATCGTCTCTGTACTCAGCGGAACAAATACCAACGTAGCAATCGTAAAAACTACCACAAAAATAAGACCGGCGCCTCTCGGCTTTCCAGCGGACAGCTTGCCGTCGTGTGCAAACGCTCTTCCTCCGTCCTTCGGCAGACGGTCACAGAATATTGCGGTGAACACAATCGTTCCCGCAAATGCGATCAAAAGTCCGATTGCTGCAAGGATCGGTTCAGTTCGTCCGATCAGATAGGATACCATAACGAAACCTCTTTTCTAAATTTATTTGGTGACTCTTCATTCAATTCCCAATGCCTTTTTGGCTAGATGATCTGCCAGATCATTATAATGATCCCCGGAATGTCCGGTCACCTTCTGAAAACGGATGGAAACCTCCTTCGAGGCTTCCTCATAAAATGCTTTATAGGCTTTCGTACCTTCTTTATTCGTCTTCCAGTCCCCCAGGCACCACTTCGCAATGCCCTCGTAATCATGGTAAATCGTAATTGCCGGGATGTGATGCTCCATTGCATACCGCATGGCAGCCTCTGCGCCCTTAATCTCTCCTGCCACATTGTGCATCGTGGCAAGCTCCTCATCCCGGTAGGACTCGCAGAAGGTCTGCTCGCCCTCCTTCAAAAGAACAACCATACCATAGGAAAACTCTTTCGTTACCTTGTTATAGCTTCCATCCACATAGATCGGAACGGTGTCCGCCACTTCTTCTGCGGCAGCTCCACCCTTCATATATGCTTCCGCTTCTTCCAACGTTTTAAAGCTCTTATACTCTGCACTGGAATAACCGTGGACATTCTTCTTACATTCTTCCCATGTACGGAAAATTCCAGTCACCGTACCCTTCCGCACAGCATAATATTTTCCTGCCATGCATTACATCCTTTCCGGTGCGCTGAAGCCAAGTACATCAATACATGCCTCCAGAATTTCCTTAGTCAGAATCAGAAGATTAAGCCAGCTCTTCTTCTTTGTCTCATCCTCCTCGGCAAGGATGCGGTTCTCATGATAAAAACGATTCAATGCATTAGCAAGATCATAAATGTAAGCACAGATCTTGTGCGGTGCAACCTCTTCATATGCATTTTCCATCATGGCATTGAAACGTGCAATGGCCATCATCAGTGCTTTCTGGGAATCGGTATCTGCTTCTTTTAAGGTCAAATTCGTAAAATCCTCTCCCTGTTCCTTTGCCTTTGCAAGAATGGACTTGATCCGGACGATGGTGTAAAGAATATACGGACCGGTATCTCCCTCAAAGGAGGTGAACTTATCAATATCAAAAATATAGTCCTT
This sequence comes from Bacteroidaceae bacterium, assembly GCA_963650485.1. GTDB lineage: Bacteria > Bacillota > Clostridia > Lachnospirales > Lachnospiraceae > Suilimivivens. The sequence continues at coordinate 936 of CAVJLN010000015.1, read as the reverse complement.
GGAAGCCTGATTGGACAGATCTCCGTATTTGATTGCAGAAAGTGCAATGATCTTTGCGGTATTTCTGGCCTCTTCTTCGTCTACCTCACGGCTTTCCACGATCTTCTGATACATCTTCTCATTGATTTCATTGATCAGCATTTCAAGACGCATCACGCCGCCGTCACGTGTCTTGAATGCATGTCCGTCTGCACCGTTTACCGTACCGAAGCCGATATGGACAAGCTCGGTATCTTCATCCACCAGCTTTGTCTTGCGTGCACAGCGGAAAACCTGCTCAAAATAAAGATCCTGCCGCTTGTCTGTCAGATAAATCATCTGATCCGGATGATACTCACGCATTCTCTCCATAATGGTTGCCAGATCTGTCGTATTATATAAGGAAGCTCCATCCGATTTCAGAATCATACAGGGAGGAATTTCCTTGGTATCGGTATCTTCCTTAACATCCACAACCAGAGCGCCATCGCTGATATACGCATAGCCCTCCTTCTTCATGTAATCCACCATGCCCGGGATCACGTCATGGACATCGCTTTCTCCCTTCCAAAGGTCAAAGGTCACATTCAGATTATCGTAGTTACGCTTCATGTCCGCAACAGAGATCTTAATAATCTGTTTCCACAAAGCACGATACCCTTTCACTCCGCTCTGAAGCTTAAAGGTTGCTTCCATTGCTTTTTCTTTATAGGCCGGATCCTCCTTGGACTTCTTGCTTGCGGTAGGATAAATCTCCTCAAGCTCTGTAACCGTCACCGGTGCTTCCTCTGGGTATTCGCCGTCAAAATTCTCATCAAAATATACAAGCTCCGGATAACGCTCCTTCATCTCGGTAATGACCAGTCCCATCTGCAGACCCCAGTCCCCCATGTGAATGTCACCGATCACCCTGTGTCCGATGTAACGTGCGATTCTCTTCACGCTTTCACCGATAAC
>CAVJLN010000014.1:0-65514 GCA_963650485.1 Bacteroidaceae bacterium | reverse complement strand
CAACTCTGATATAATATCATGTGTGTTTTGCATTGTCAACACTTTTTTTGAATTTTTTCAAATTCTTTTTCGAAAGCCTTTTCGGATATCTTTTTTAAAGAGATTATCCATCTTCCATCCTGCTTCCAACATTCCTCCGAGCTTGTCGTTTCCGCTCAGTGGACTTTTATAATATCATTGTCCGAGTAGTCTGTCAACAGTAAAAATAAGTTTATTTACTATTTTTTTACTTCGTTTTTACTCCTTTGTTTGCAACTGCAAGATCTAGTAAGTCCTCTCTACATCTTGTATTTTCGTTGTCTGTCCTTAATTTCTTCTTTTGTATATACAATTGTATTTATTTGTAAATCCAGTATCCTGACTGTAAAGAAAGATCCTCATGGTCCGCTGTCGTTCTGGGAAAAGGATCATGAGGACTCTATGACGCGTTTACTATCATGCTGTTATTTCAGACGGTGTCGAATTGGATTCTTTTGTTGACATTTCAAACAGCATCGGAACCTATTCTGCTGTTGGATTAGTCGGTGCTGTAGCCGTATCGTTGTCCTTCAACCGGCTTGGAACTTCATAGGACGCAATTTTCTATGAAGAAATAAAGAGTTCGCAAGCGAACTCTTCGCGCGCGAGCGGTATTGCAAAGCAACTAATTTCCTCTCCGCGAGCTGCGCATCCCTGCGGAGCTTTTTGCTTCATAGAAATTCCGGTGGAATTTCCTATAAAGCAAAAAGAAGCATCCTTGCGGACACTTCCTTATCTTATCGGTAGCTTAACGGAGAAAGAGGGATTTGAACCCTCGCGCCGCGTGAACGACCTACACCCTTAGCAGGGGCGCCTCTTCAGCCTCTTGAGTATTTCTCCAAATATATGAACTGAATGACAACCGCTACCAATATTCTATTGTGCATCATCTGTGACGCGAAATTTATTATACAAAAATTCCTGCATTTTGTCAATGTGTTTTATGTATTCTTTGTAGTGAACTTTATCTCGTGTGTCCATGCTTTATATAGTGTTTATTGCAGTCAATTCCATCTTATCCATTCATAAGCTGCCGTATTGTAAAAACTGGCTATGATGCTTTTTCCGGCGTATCCTCAGATGCCTCCTCTGTATTCTCCTGTGATGCCAAAGTTTCCAACAGCACCTCAGTTTTATCCCGGACGCACCATCCCTCCTTCAGATAGTACAGAGCCCATCTGACCTCATAGACAGCTTCATCATCGAAGACCCTGCCGCTGCAGCGCAGACAGTTCTGTCCCGTCCTGTCCTGATACACTTCAATGGTGGACGCTGTATACTGTCTAAGTCCACGCTCCGTATCGGAAGGAGCGCTGCTTACATAGACACTCTCTGTAAACGGAAGGATTTCATAGGCTTCTCCTTTTATACTATAAACAGCAGCCCTGCTCTGCATTCCCACTTCCGTATCCTTATGCTGGATAAAGCAGAGCTCTCTCTCCTGATCCCTGTCCATATCAAGGCAATACGTTTCGAAGGTGTCTCCCCACAGATTACCATCCAGCTCGATTGTATTTCCATTCCCAAGGAATGCATATACCTTCACGACCTCATTTCCATTCCGGTTCACTATATATTTCCGGTATATCCGGTCGAGAATCCCATCCTTGTCATAATCCTTATAAGCATTTCCTTCCGCATATACCGGATGGATATCTGCATAGCCGGTATATGCTCTTACTGCCGCTGCATCCTCGGAATCCATCTCCTGCTTCCGCTCTTCAAATTCTTCCTGCGGAATGTTCCGGATATAAAAATCCCACACAGAGGGCTCTTCTATCTCAACAGAAGTATTTCCCGAATAATAATCTTGCACCATCTGATAGGTCAGTTTTTCATTGTTGCAAAGAAACGCATATTCCGTAATGGAACCATCCTCCTGCTCATATCCTTCTACCTTCAGATAATTCCAGAAGCCCTCCGTATAGCCGCTTTCTTCGTCATATCCGTCTCTGGTATTATCTACCACAATATGAAAGGAATTCCCATTATATTCAATAAAATAATAAATCGGATCTTCCTCCACCGTAAATTGCGTCAGTATTACCTGGGATGAGATTCCAAAACGGGAATCCGCAAGAAAGCTTTCCCAAAGCTCCTGTCCCACCCTGGCTGAGCCATAGGTAATTGCAAACAGATCCTCTCTCTGCGCAATCTCAGCAAAATTATCCGGAAGCTCCTTCAGCTTCTCCCGGATTTCCTCCAAGGACAAAAAGCCTTCTTTATTCACTTCCTTTTCCTGTCGAAGCATCTCACTGTATTCATCAAAGGTATCCTGCTTCTGATATTCTTCGTGAAAATTTTCATTCAATGTCTGGGTTTCCCCATGCAGCCTTCTGAGTTCTCCGATCAAAGAGCGTCTTCTTCCGAAAATCAGGAATAGAACAAGAAAAAGAAGCAGCGATGCTCCTACGGCAATTCCTATTAAGACCTTCTTAGGGGGTAATTTCTTCACAGCCTGCCTCCCTCTGAGCCTGCTCAATTCTTCGCTTCACTTCTGCTGCAATTTCAACCGTTTTCATGTTCTTATATTCTTCATAATACATGGGTGGAAGATAAAACAGTTTTACGGTAACGGGTTTAATCGAGTTTTCATCAAACGGTTTAAAGGAATCGATCAGGGCACATGGCACAATCGGACACCTGGCTTTTGTCGCGCTCTTAAAGCTCCCTCCTTTAAAGTCAAGAAGCTTATTTCCCTGCCGGCTTCTGGTTCCTTCCGCAAAGATCAGAAAATTCCGTCCATTCTTTACATCCTCTGTCATCGCCTGTATCACGGTCATGGACTGCCGAATATCCTCCCGGTCAATCGCATATGCATGAAGTGCCCGGATCACCTGCTTTACAAGAGGCAGATTCGCTGCTTCCTTCTTAAACACAAAGGTAAAAGGTCTGGGCGATGTTGCAAGAAAGGCAAGTACGTCAAACATTCCCTGATGATTGGGGAAGAAAATGAATCCATCTTCCTTCGGGATATTCTCTTCTCCATGCACCTCCACCGTAACTCTTCCCGCACGGTTTGCATTCCTTGCCGCGTTCTGAATAATACAATAGGACTGTTCAAAGGATATCTTCCTGCTGTGTCCGCAATACGATATCTGTATAAAATAAACAACGGCTTTAAAAAATATACGTACTACCATTAATGCAATTCGCATGACAGACGTTCTCCTTATATCTCTTTGTACTGTTCGATTGCCATATCGTACAGATTGTTTCCTTCGCAGTCCATTACTACAATCACCGGAAAATCCTTTATTTCCAGTCTTCGGATCGCTTCTGTTCCTAGATCTTCATAGGCAATTACCTCTGCCTGCGTGATGGATTTGGACAGCAATGCCCCCGCACCTCCAACCGCAGCAAAATAAACCGCCTGGTTTTTCATCATGCTTTCTCGTACCGCTTCTGTCCTTCGTCCTTTGCCAATCATTCCGCGCATACCAAGATCAAGAAGCACCGGCGTATACTTATCCATACGGCTTGCCGTTGTCGGACCCGCAGATCCGATAGGACGGCCTTCTCTTGCCGGGGAAGGACCCATATAGTAAATAACATTGCCCCTTATATCAAAGGGCAGTGCTTCTTCCCTCTGAAGCGCCTCATACATTCTTTTATGCGCAGCATCTCTTGCTGTATAAATGGTACCGGTAAGATAGACGTAGTCTCCGGCTTTCAGTTCTTTTACGGTATCTGTATCAAACGGAACAGTAATATGTCTTTCCATAAACAACCTTTCTATTTCATAACTCGTAACTATTCAGAACCCCATTCGTAAAACAGTCGCTTCACAAATAGATGCCTATGCCCTATATTATTTCCCTGACACAATGGCGGTTCACATGACAGCAGATATTGACTGCTACCGGAAGTCCCGCAATGTGTGTCGGATAGGTATTAATATTTACTGCCAGTGCCGTCGTGCTTCCCCCAAGTCCTCCCGGCCCGATTCCAAGCCTGTTAACCGCCGTAAGCATTTCCTCTTCAAGCTCCTTTACATAAGGAATGGAGGACCGCTCATCTACCGGACGCGTCAGTGCTTTCTTTGCCAACAGGGCACACTTCTCGAATGTACCGCCAATTCCGACACCAACAACCATAGGAGGGCAGGCATTCGGCCCTGCATCCTTAACAGCTGTGAGGATGGCATTCTTAACACCTTCGATTCCATCTGCCGGCTTCAGCATAAATACCCGGCTCATATTTTCACTGCCAAATCCCTTGGGCGCAACCGTGATCTTTACCTTATCCCCCGGTACAAGATCGTAATGAATGACTGCCGGTGTATTATCCTTCGTATTCTCGCGGATCAAGGGATCCTTCACTACTGATTTACGCAGATAACCATCCACATATCCCTGTCGTACTCCTTCATTGATCGCATCTGTCAGTGAACCACCTTCAAAATGAACATCCTGACCAATTTCCAGAAAAATCACTGCCATTCCGGTATCCTGACAGATCGGTATGGTATCTTCCTTCGCAATCTGCAGGTTGTCCTGAAGCTGCCCCAATACCTTCTGGCCGATCGGAGACTTCTCTTCTTCCAATGCACGTTCCAGTGCTATCTGCATATCCGGTGTCAGCATATGGTTTGCTTCTATGCACATCTCCCTAATATTCGAAATGATTTCCTCTGTATGTATTGTACGCATGCTTTATACTTCCTTAAGAGTCTTTTCGATTTCATCCATCGTGGCATCATCGTAGGTATGCTGCTCCCATGTTAGGCTCTGTCGGTCATCTTTATATCTGGGGATCAGATGAATATGGAAATGAAAAACGGTCTGTCCGGCAATCTCACCGTTGTTCTGAACGACATTTAAACCGTCACAGGAAAGCTTCTTCGTCATATCAGAAGCCAGTTTCTTTGCGAGCACAAATGCCTTCGCTGCTGTTTCATCCGGAAGCTCATAAAGGTTTGCTGCATGCTCCTTGGGCAGAATCAATGCATGTCCTTTGGTCGCAGGTGCCGCATCCAGTATCACCTTGAAATTTTCATCTTCATAAATGCTTCTTGTCGGAATCACTCCATTAGCCAGTTTACAGAAAATACAATCCTCTTTCATCTTCTTAACCTCTTTTCTAAATTGCTTTTATAACCGGGAAACCCATACTTCGACCTGTACCAAATCATCACAGGCGCAGTTACCATTTTGCTTATAAGAAAGCTTCCATAAACGGGAAGATCTGATCCAGTGTACGAAGCACCTTAAAATCACCCTTCAGCTTAATGCTTCCTCCCATAAATGCCCTCTGGAAGGTCATTCTTCCATAAATAATATCATCCATGGTTTCATGACCGGTCTGAATCTCAACATCCGGATTCGTAATCATACCATAATAACAATTACATTCCAATCCGGAAACTTCTATTACAAATGGTTTTCTTTTACCCTCAATCACGATCTGATAAGAAGCCCCAAAGCCAGCCTGAGGAGCAAAATGGCTCTTAAACTCCTGAATATATTCTTCCTTCCTGTCTTCCACTTCCTGATTTCCCAGCATATCGCGGAACATGCTTGCCAGCTCCTGAATATCCTCCTTCTGGCGCTTCACATAGCTGTCATCTGCCGCATACTGGGATAACTGCTCAAATTCCTGCGGGGTGAGGTCATCATTCTTCGTAATGGAAACCATCTTTTTAACCGCCTGGTTGCTGGCAGGCAGGCTGACCATCTTCTGATTGATGGTACGATAAAGAGTCTCTGCCTTTTTTTCAAGAATCATGCTGTAAGATTCATTTTCTTCAAGAATTGCCGTATCTGCAATATATCCACAGACGCCGGTACACGGTAGTCCTCCCAGAATTTCCCATGCAACCGCCAGATCCAGCTTACCTTCACGTTCACCATAGGTTGTGGACATTACAACCGGACACATATAAATGCCTGCAATCTTCTCCTTATCACCATATAGCCAGCAGGCATCCAGAAACTGTGACATATATCCGCCAATTCCATGCCATTCCACCGTCGTTGCCAGAATAATCCCATCTGCTTCCTTCAATGTCTGTGGAAGTGTGGGAATCTTATTTTTCAGTTCATAGAGATTATAACGCTCCACCCCAACATGAAGCTCTTCCAGAACGGACTGCATCTTATTAATTACATAAAGTGTCGGATCATCCATCAGTCCCCGTCCACCATAATAGATGTTAATTTTCATAGAAAGCCGCCTTTCCCAAACTTTATTTCCAGTATAAAGCGAATTGAGGGATCTGTAAATGAATTTTCAGTTGATGCCTCATAATAAATAGTGGCATAAACCTGATGAAGTAAACAGGTTATGCCACTTTTAGTTAAAAACTACGAGAACTATTCAACTTCGGCACGGACAATTTTGCCGTCCCTCCACTTAAGGCACCGGATGGTCTTTCCGCCACGCATACACAGCCCTGTCACTTTACCGTTCTTCCATTCATCCGGCAGTGCAGGCAGGAAACGGATTTCATCCTCATGGCTTTGCACAAGCATTTCTGCAATTCCGGCTGTACAGCCAAAATTACCATCAATCTGAAATGGGGGATGGTTATCAAACAGGTTCGGTAGTGTCTGCTTTTCAATCAGCATTTTAATGTGCTTCAATGCCTCATTGCCGTCTCCAAGTCTGGCATACATATTGATGATCCACGCACGACTCCAGCCACTATGTCCTCCGCCATGGGATAAACGTCTCTCAAGTGTACGTGCAGCCGCCTCCATCAGTTCCGGAGTCTTTTTTCTGGTAATCTGACTGCCCGGATACAGAGCAAACAATTGGGAAATATGACGATGGCCAATCTCAACCTCTTCATAATCCTCATTCCACTCCATAACCTGACCATATTTTCCAATACGGATCGGTGCAATTTTCTCAAGTGCGGTCTTCATATCAGATGCAAGTCCATCTGTAATCTGAAGGATGTCCTCCGCCCTGATGCAGGCTTCAAAGAGTTCATGGATGATCTCATTGTCCATCGCAGCTCCCTTACAGATCACCCCTTGTTCACCATTCGGCAATATATAGGTATTCTCCGGTGATAAAGTCGGGCAGGTAACCAGATATTCCCCATCCTCCACCAGATAATCCAGCAAAAAGAGTGCTGACTCCTGCATAGTCGGATAATGCTTCTGCAAAAAATCCCTGTCTTCCGTAAACCGATATTGCTCCCAGATATGCAGAGAGAGCCAGGCTGCTCCCATAACCCAGTAGCTGGACGATAAGCAGACATCCTGTGGAGCGGTATCCCCCCAGATATCCGTATTATGATGAGCCATGAACCCTTGGCAGTCATACATTTCCCTCGCTGTCCGTCTACCGTTTTCACGCATATTTTCCAGATGCGTAATAAGGGGCTCCTGACACTCTGTAAGGTTACAGATCAAGGCCGGCCAATAATTCATTTCTGTATTGATATTGATGGTGTATTTGCTTCCCCATGCCGGCGCATAATCCTCGTTCCAGATTCCCTGCAGATTAGCCGGAAGGGAGCCCGGACGACTGGATGCAATCAGAAGATATCTTCCATATTGGAAGAATCTCACAATCTCCTCCGCTCCTTCAATTTCCAGTTTTACCCGGCGAAACAGAGATTGATAATCTGTGACATGCTCCCGCAAAAGCTCCTCCCAGCTTCGCTTTGATATCCTGTTTACCCGCTCAACAACAGACTGCTCCGGATTTGCTTCACGAAATGTGGTATCTGCGGCAAGAATGAGCATAGCCTCATCCGCATTCCGGACAAATATCGTGCTGCCAATCCTTTCTATTGTTCCTCCCACAGGAATAATTTTAACAGCCGCAGCTGTATTAACACCACCTTTTCCACCAGTCTGTGCCGTCATTCTCTGAATATTGTCATCTAATGCCACGATGGAATCTGCAAATACATTATAATTGGGTCTGCGGCAGTTCTGCTCCTGATAAGGATGGTTATCCCATGGTGTCGTACCCTTGGACAATTGTGCATGAAAGGTCAGCATCCCCGGCCGATCTGCTTCCAGATGAATTACCATAACATTCGCCGGATAACTGGCAATCATCTGCCGCCGGTAATGAACTCCCTCACTGTCAAATTCCGTCACTGCAACTGCTGCGTCAATATCAAGTTCTCTATGATAATTCCTGACCTCAAGATTACGTCCCGCGTACTCAATATACAGATTCCCAAGAGGCTCATAATGTCTCTGCTCCTCAGGAATACCGGACAAACCAAACGCACACAGCTCCTGGGCTTCGCGAATCTTCCCCTCAAAAATCAGGTGTCTGATCTGGGGAAGCACCTCCTTCGCTGAGGGATTAATCCGGTTTCTCGGTCCGCCAAACCACACGCTGTCCTCATTAAGCTGTATTCTCTCCGTCCACGGAAGCCCGAATATCATTCCTCCCAATCGGCCATTTCCAATCGGAAGTGCCTCATTCCAGTTATCTGCAGGCTTATTAAACTCAATTTTATATACATCAGACATGTATCCGTTCTCCTGTTACTGATAGACTTAACATAACTATTCTAAATAGTTACCAATTTTTGTTGTAAACAATGTCCTAAGGGCATGCTGATTAATCAGCATTTTCCTAATCAACATCAATTTTAAACACAATCGGATAATCGCTTACCAGTCCGCTCTTAATATGCAGTCCCTGACTATCTCTTCTCCACTCTGTCATTTTCATTTCACCAAGTGTTTCCACACCTTTTATAATACCATGAAAATTGGCCTGTCTGGAAGCATCCTGTTCTCCCAGCGAACGAATACAATACTCTCCATTGTCACTGCACTTTAACGCAATTGCATACAGCTTCCCTTTTGCAGTTGTAAAACGGAAATCCTCAGAGGTAAAATTCTTCTTGATTCCGTCAGAGAACTGCCCCTCTACAATCTCTGTGGGGCCTTCCCCGTATTTTCTCCATACGTTCGTTTCATAGATGGCCTCACCGTTTACTTTCATCCATTCCCCAATCTTTAATAAAATTTCACGATCCTCCTGTGAGATCGTTCCATCCGCTTTGGGGCCGACATTCAGCAGCAGACATCCGTTCTTACTGACAATATCCACAAGATCACACAGGATATCTTCCGCCGGACGAAACTGGTTATTTTCTGTATAGCACCAGGAGTTTAATGCAATTGCTGTATCTGTCTGCCAGAAGTAAGGCTTCACATCTGCAAACTGTCCTCTTTCCACATCCGGTACTGCTGTTCCGAACTGAAAAGCATCATGCTTATAATTAATAACCACCTGCTCTCCCCATTCCTGTGCCCGGTTATAATAGTATGCCGCCAGCTTTTTCAAATAAGGCTTACAGGAGCTGTGCTGGATCCACCAGTCAAAATACAATACCTTCGGATGATACCGGTCAATAATTTCACAGGTGCGCACCAGCCAGTCCTTGAGAAATTCTTCTGTAGGCTCCGGTTTGCTGAAAATATTCTGATGATCCTGTTCCGGCATGGCAGGCCAGTAAAAATCCCCCCTCTGCATGGGGTCTTTTATATCACTGTCAAATTCCTTTCCATGCCCCATAAAAAACCAGTGTTCAATCCGATGAGTAGAAGCTCCGATCTGCATTCCGCATCCTTCACATGCAGTCTTTAATTCTCCCAGCACATCTCGTTTTGGTCCCATTTCATAGGCATTCCAGTGAGATATTTCGCTCCGATACATCTGAAAGCCATCATGATGCTCTGCAACCGGAACAACATAATTTGCTCCGGCCGTTTTAAACAGCTCTGCCCACTCAGACGGATTAAATTTCTCTGCTTTAAACATGGGAATAAAGTCCTTATATCCAAAATCCTTATGTTCACCATATGTTTTGATATGATGCTCATACTCCGGAGAACCTTTGATATACATATTTCTTGAATACCATTCATTGGAAAATGCGGGAACACTATAGATCCCCCAGTGAATGAAAATACCAAACTTAGCATTACGATACCATCTTGGTGGTTCATAAGCAGATAACGATTCCCAGGTTGGCTTATACGGTCCCTTCTCCAATACATCATCAATCATCTCAAGATATTTTTCTAACTGATCCATAAGTCTGCCTCCTTCCTCTAAACCACAACGCCTTTTTGTAACATGATATTCGCATACAAGGCTTCTTCTCCTGTAGCGATAATCGCATATGCCTTCCGTGCCTCTTCGTAAAATGCAAAACGTTCAATCTGACCAATGGCTGCATCACCGCGTTCATCCTTCTCACTGACAATCCTGCTGTATTCCTTCCAGATTGGTGTCTCTACCTCATCGCCGGTCATAACCTGCATAAGATTAACCGGATGTTCTACATAGGTATCCAGTGGAAACAGCTGCAGAACTGCCTCCAGTATTTCACTGGTTCCATGGCCATCCATCCGGATAACAATTGAGTCTTTTCCAATGGATTCCGCCGGAAAATTTCCATCAGCAATAACCAGTCTGTCACTATGACCCATTTCACACAAAACCTTCAATAATTCCGGTGATAAAATTTTAGGAATTCCTTTTAACATATAAACCTCTTTTCTTATTACTGCTACGTTGCAATCACTCCGTTTTCGTCCCATAGATCTTCCCAGCCTGTGGCGCCTTCCCACAAGAAAACCTGTCCCTTCACCAGACGGCAGTTCCGGTCTTCCCGACGTATTTCTTCCATCTCTTCGTCTGTCAGCGGATCACAGGAAGCACATTTCAGATTGGAAATATACTGACTCTCCTTCACTGAAAACGGAATCGGCACCTGTCCACGCTGAACTGCCCATTTCAGGCAGACCACAGCAGGATGTACATTATGCGCTTTAGCCGCCTTTACCACGGCAGGAAGTTCCATATCTGCCACATCCTCTGAGGTTCTGTCTCTTTCCGGTCTGGATGGTGAGCCGATCGGACAGTATCCAATGGGAAGAATATGATGCTTACGTGCATAATCAAACAACTCCGGCTGCTGGAAGGACGGATGCAGCTCCATCTCAAGCGCTGCCGGCTGTATCCTGCAAAGCGGAAGCACCTTTTCTAATTTAGGAATCGTCATATTACTCATTCCGATATAGCGGACGAGTCCCTGATCCACCAGCTCCTCGCACTGTCTCCATACCGACATAAACTCTTCCAGCGAAAACGGTCTGGAGTCCGGATTTCTCGAATCTCCGTTACACCCCGGAGCATGATAATTCGGAAACGGCCAGTGTACAAAATACAGGTCTATCGTTTCAAGTCCCAGATCCTTCAGACTTTTACGGCAGGATTCCATGACCTGTCCCTGCCCGTGCATGTCATTCCAGACCTTGGAGGTAATAAACAAATCCTGTCTTTGTACCACCTTTTCTTCAAAAAGTCTGTGAAGCACCTGTCCGATCTTATCCTCGTTCTGATATACAGAGGCACAGTCAATCAACCGGTATCCATATTGAATGGCACCATATACAGCTTCTGCAACCGCATCCGAACCGTATTTATCCGAGCCGAAGGTGCCCAGTCCCACGCACGGAATTCGCTCACCGCTGTATAATTCCCTGGTTGGAATTTTGTTTTGTTCCATCACATCGATCATTCTCTTCCTCCGCATTCATCCTGAAATACTACGGCTACCTTGCCGCACTGTCCGGCAGCCATAAGCCGGTATGCCTCGTCCGCCTGTTCAATCGGGAATTCGTGGGTGATCAGATCCTCAGGATGAATGTTCCACCGAACCAGTCTCTCGACTAGTTCTTCCATTCTCCAAAGTGAAGTTACCCAGGAACCATAGATCGTCTTTTGTCCATGGATAATGTCCGGACTCGGATTGAATGTGCAGGTTCCGCCTTCTCCTACAAATGCAATTTTACCCCATTCTCTGGTCGCACGTATTGCAAGTTGTCTTCCTGCATCATTTGCAGAGGCATCAATTGCCCGTTCAACACCTTTGCCATCCGTAACCTCTAAAATCTTTTCTAAGGCATCCTCTCCAGGCTTAAATACATAGTCCGCCAGTCCCAGCTTCTTCGCAAGATCAATCCGGTAATCATTCATTTCGATACCAATCAGCTTATTGGCGCCCAATGCTTTAGCAAGCATCAGAGCTGCCAGGCCGACCGGTCCGAGTCCCGTTACCAAAACAGCATCGTTTCCGCAGATACCGATTTTTTCAATTGCTTCATACACGGTACCAAAGCCACAGGCTACCTGCGCCCCATCCTTATAGGTCAGCTCATCCGGCAGTGCAATCAGATCTTTTTCCTCTGCGAGAATGTAGGGCGCCATCCCTCCGTTACGCTGCCAGCCATAGGCCTGACGGAATCTGCTCTTACAGGAAATATAAAATCCTCTCCTGCAGTCGTTGCAGACACCACAGCCTGAAATATGATATACAATGACACGATCGCCTTTTTTGAAACGTCTCAGACCTTCTCCTTCTTCCACGATAACACCGCACGGCTCATGTCCAGCAATCATACCGGGAATATATCCCTCAGGGCCTTTTCCCGTATGCTCCCTGTAAATACAACGGATATCACTTCCACAGATGGTTGTTGCTTTTGTTTTAATCAGAACCTGTCCATGTCCCGGTGTGGGAATCTCGAAATCCTTTAGCTCTACTGTGCTGTTTCCCGGAAGAACAGCTCCCCTCATCAACATTTTCACCGCCATAATCATACCTTCTTTCTCTAAAAAATGCGCAACTCTTCAAAACCGCTGTTTCAATAAAGTACTTTATACTGTAATTATAAACTCTGCCTGTAAAATTATTAGTATCATATCTGCCGTTTTTCACAAAAAAATGTCGTCTTATTATAACTTCTATGCTACAATACCAGAGAAATACTAATTTAATCAGCGTTTCACCGATGATTCCATGTTAAGTTAAATAGAAGGTGTAATTTTATGAAGACCTCGTATCATGATATTGATATCCATTTTTCAGTTGAAAATGTAAAGATTCATGCACTGAACATTGTATTTGAACTTTTTACCAGAACGATTCCCTCCCATAGCCACGGGAATCACTGTTACGAAATTCATTATATCCCGGCAGGTTACGGAAAGCTGGTTGCAAACGGACGGTATTATGACATAACCCCCAACACCCTTTTCGTCACCGGTCCCCATATTGAGCACGCCCAAACACCGCTTCAATCCGATCCCATGCAGGAATATTGTATTTATTTAAAAATACGAAATCAGACTTCCGGGCCAAAGGATTCTCCTGTCATAAATGCATTTACGGCTGCTCCCTTCTGGATCGGACAAGATACCCAGGGAATGGATGCCCTGATGAAACAGCTTTTTTATGAGCTAGAGCATTCCTATACAGGACAGCAGGATCTGATCCGGATTCTCTTGTCCCAGCTGCTGATCTACACCGTCCGCAATTATGAGGATCGTCCCGTTTCCAACCTTTTTCTTTCACATAACAGCATGGCAGAAACCAAATCTGTTATTATTGACGAATATTTTCTCTATGAATATCAGACCCTGTCCCTGGAGGAGCTATCCCGGAGGCTGAGCTTAAGTGCCAGACAGACGCAGCGGCTTCTGATGGAATACTATGGAAAAACCTTCCAGCAGAAAAAGGCCGAAGCCAGAATGTCTGTTGCTGCCATTCTGCTCTCCGACCAATCCTTGAGTATCACTGCCGTTGCCGAAAACCTTGGGTACTCCTCTATCGAACACTTTTCTTCCTCTTTTCGAAGATTCTACAAGACAAGTCCCCGGGAATTCCGAAAGAACCTGTCATAAGGAAGCCACAGTAAGCTCTACTGTCCCATCCTCTTTGCGTCTGAATTGCTTCATATAATCCCATGCCAGTTGTGCATCCTTAGGGGCAACCTCATGAGCCTTATCATGCATCAGCGCAAAATGATAATAATCATTTTTCTCTGCGTCCGCAGTAAAAAAGGTTTGTACCGTGTAGTAATGAGCCGGATAACGCGGATCAGGCTTCAGGATATAACTTTCATCTCCGTCCACTCCATGCTCCGGTCCGTTCGGATCCTCCAGTTCTCTGGTTTCTTTGATCTCAATATGATTAAAGCATTTCCAAAAATCATATTGATGCTGCTGGGAACAGCCCTTGCAGATCGGAGAAGAGGCTTCTCTGGTTCCATAGGTATACCACACCGGCATAAACAGATCATGTTCTTTTTTCTTTTCTAGGGCAATGCGCATCGGTTCTACTGTAGAAATATCCACGTCACAGCGGCCAATCCGCACCCCGGGCCAATTGGAATCAATATGTCCCAAGGCTGCAATCATTTCCGGATATATCATTGCTATGGTCTGGGCCATTCCGGCTCCGTTTGAAAAACCGGAAAGATAAACTCTTTGCGGATCAATGGGATAATGCTCCAGCATGTATTCTATCAACGCCTTGCAATAAGCCAGATCATCCTCTTCCTCCGGTAACAGCTCCATATTCCAGCCTGCATGATTCGTACCCCAGGGATACACTGTGATAAATCCTTCCTTTTCCCCGATTTCATGGAAACGGCTCATTTCTGCCGCCTCACTGGGATTATCAGAGCCTCCGTGATAAAAGAAAACAACCGGAACCCGTGACAGCTTTCCCCTTCTCACCTCCGTCGGAGTATGGACAAGCCAGGTATGTGGCTTCGAATCTATGCGCATATCATCTATAAACCATTCAAATCCGGGATCTGTCAGGTCTGTCCGGTCTGCACAGTCACCATAAACCGATGTATTCATTCTCCGGGTCTTACTGAAGAAATTCTTCCATACATCCTTTAAAAACTCCGGATCAAGAGTTTCTCTATCCGAATCAAGAATCACCTTGCAGGCAGGATTCACTGAATTCATATAGGTTTTCTTTTCACTGCCAGCCTCTGTCTCGTTATTCCGCGATATTCCATTTGCTTTTGCAAAAAAATCCTGCAGCTCTTTTTTACAGCCGCACAGCCATGCCGGCACAGGAGAAAGCACAGCCTCCGATATGGTTTCCTTATCCGATTCTCCTCCGATTAACAGCACTGCTGCCATATTCTGCGGACGTATCGCTGCCATGGAAGTCAGCATGGAAGCTCCCGAGTCCAAGCCAATAAAATATTGGGTATCATTCATAGGATGCCAGGTATTCATCATAAAATCATACGTAGGTATTCCCTTTTCATTAACTGTAACCGGGCTATCATCCGGACGGTTCATTTCACCCTGAAATGTGCAGATATGCTGTATATCCGAATCACGCTCTGAGCCCTTCTTCCAATGCCACCCATCCTTTTCCGGATTAGGAAAACACAGTATCAGATGCTCCTTTTCGGCAAGCTGTTGCAATCCGTTTTGAAGCAAACGATTAACCGATTCCTCCGTGGCCTCAGGCCGTACTACGGTAATGGAACAAACCTTTTTTTCAGAATGAACCGGCATGTCCGGGTAATAGATCCATGCGCTGCGTCCGCTCGCTTTTAACTGTTTTAAATGCAATGTCATGTTATTATCCCCCATTTCGTATGAAATCAAACCCGTTCCTTAAGGATCCTTCTGGCTTTGCAATGCCTAATATCATATCTGTCTTCCGAATCAACCAGTCTGTCCTTATAAAAAGTAAGCTCTACTTCTTCTCCATTTTTTTCCAATACAATTCTGTCATCAAACCAGCCATTCAGCCATCTGGTCGTAATCTCCAACACATTTTCAGATGTATATCTGGCATAGGAACAGTTCCAGCCAATTTCAGGAAGCACCTGATCTGTGTATACCGGATGATGTTTTCCGTCAAAGTACGCACAAAATTTCGCATAACCATCCACTGTAAAAATACATTTTTCCTCATTTATTTCCAATGTAAAGTCAGTAAATTTTTGTTTTTTATCCTTATGATAAAAGCAGGAAAAGAAAT
Source organism: Bacteroidaceae bacterium (assembly GCA_963650485.1). GTDB lineage: Bacteria > Bacillota > Clostridia > Lachnospirales > Lachnospiraceae > Suilimivivens. The sequence goes on along the minus strand of CAVJLN010000014.1, from coordinate 49,697 downwards.
TGTAGCCCCCCGGCGAAACACTGATCCATGGATGACCGTCTCCGGATACGACCTGATACGCACCCGAAAACTGCCCGGCCGGTATTGCAAGGTTATTTGGTTCCTGCTCCGAAACAGATAACGATCTTTCAAAATCCAGCAATTCCCGGTACTCCTTGGGATTTTCCTGCAGCGGTTCGTCCTCCAGTTCCATCAGTAAATACTTGTATAGCACATCCAATGTAATCTGTGGACCGTCCGGGCACACAGCTCCTTCATGAAGAGCAACAGCAATCCCTTTTTCCGGCCAAATCAATCCATATTGTCCCTGACCGCCATCAAATCGATAAAGACCCGGGATCGAACTGCACCACAGCTGAAAGCCATATCCATATTGATAATCCCTTGTTCCTTCTTTCTCTCCGGTGGCAATCCGGCTGCTTAACGCCATCTCCATCCAATCTCTGGAAATAATCTGCTCTCCATTCCAGGAACCGTAATTCATGAACAGCATTGCAAGTCTGAGATTATCCTCCGTAACGGAAGCCGTACCCGGTTCCGCATCATATCCGTCCGCAAATTTTAGGATTTGAAATCTTTCACCATCAATGCCGATTTTATCAAATAAATTCTCCTGCAAAAATTCACGCAGGCCTTTTCCGGTTTTTTTCTTTACAACTGCCCCAAGCAGACATGATCCGGAAGAATTATACGCAAATTTACTTCCCGGCGTGTAAATCACAGGCTCCGATAAATAATTCTTCAGCCATTCATCATTCATTACCGGATGACTGGCCATGCCATTCGTCATCGTTAAGACATGATATATGGTCAATTGCTGCATATTCTCGTCAGGTACAATTCCATACTCACGGATTTCATCCGAAAACAGATCTACAACCCGTTCCTCTAATTTGAGCTTCCCCTGTGTGCACAAAATACCAATTACTGCCGCAGTATAGCTTTTTCCCAAAGAATGATTGCAATGAATAAGCTCCGAGCTGTATGGAAACCACCAGTTCTCCGCAAACACCTTACCGTTTCTGGCTGCCATAAAACCATGCATCTGCGTTTTGTTATGCATCAGTTCTTTTAAGCATTTCTTCACCTTGCTGCTGGAAATTCCTGCCTGTTCGGGTGTTATCCTCTCTAATTTCATATGCCCTCCTTCTTTTCCTAGTGATTTGGTGTAGACAAGCCGTCAGCATATCGAAACTCTGTAAATACAGCACTGCCTCCTGTCTGTTCGGTTGCAAAGCAGAACAATCCGAAACGGCAGCCGGTAAAGTGATCCAGCCTGTAATATAATTGATGCGTTTCTCCAAGCTTTTTCCACTGACCGTCATCCTCATAAAAGAACTCTACGGTATCCTTCAGGTCTGTAAAGTCTGCCAAAGCCTTAAACCGAACGATCGGTGTTTTAATTTCCGCTTTTGGAGTGACAACATCCGGCATATAATCCGTATTTTTCATCCCCTGTTCCGGTTTTTTAGACACCATGTTAAGGAAGAATTTCCCTTCCCGTTTCGATATACAGGCAGCCGCATAGCACCCCTGAAGCGCACATAACCCTGTCAAATCTCCATCCTTCAGATTAGAGGCATCTACTGTAACCTCAGCGGAACACCCAGGCCACATAGTCCGTTGTGTCAAAGTATTGACGGCCTCTGTCAGATTCGTGCAGATTTTTCCTGTCCGGATACGCAATCCACCGTGCGGACATATCTTCCAATATTTCGGATCCGGCTCATGATTCCACTGCCACTGCTTTTTCAGTGCACAATGTCCCTCATCATCTGTTGCATAACAGAAGTCATCCGAGGTATAAAGCGGTTCATAATCGTAACCCGGACGGCTGTCATAGGTATCAATCTCCTCCGGGATCTTTCCATCCACACCGAATACCGGAAAATCATCCTTCCACGTTATCGGAACCAATACAGGAATCCTGCCCACTGCACCATTGTCTCTGAAAAGGACAGCGTACCATCTGCCATCCTGTGCTTCTACAATACCTCCCTGTGCAACGCCCTGATTATAAAAGCCCATATCATCATCCAGAACTGTTTTTCCTTCAAACGTTCCTTCAAGGGAATCCGCCGCAAGGCAGACCTCTGTTCTTCTTTTACTTCCATATGCAGGCCAGTGAATCATAAACAGATAGTATTTATTTCCAATGTGATAAAAGTGCGAGCCCTCATATTTCAGCGTCACATCATCCTCATCAACCGCCAGTATTCTGTTAAAGCCATCTGCTTTAGCACCGCTCAGATCCGGCTCAAGCTCCTGCAGCCGGATTTCGCCGTTTCCATATACCAGATACACTCTTCCGTCATCGTCAAAAAGCAAAGAGCTGTCATGGTAATAATGCTCCAACGTCTTTTTCTCCCAGGGGCCTTCCGGTCGTTCGGCACAATAAATATATGTTCTGTTTGTTTCCAATGTACCGAAGCAGACATAAAATTTACCGTCATGGTAACGCAGGGAAGCAGCCCACATGCCTTTACCATAGCTGTTCTTTTCTCCGATAAGTCTTTGCTCCGGCGTGCTGTCCAGCTTGTCAAAAACATATCCCGCTATCTCCCAATGCTTCAAATCATAGGATCGCAGGATGACCCCGCCCGGATAAAAGTACATTGTAGTACTCACCATATAGTAGGTATCTCCAACCCGGATCACATCCGGATCCGGGTAGTCTGCCCTAGTAATTGGATTTATCTGCATCTGATTTCTCCTCACGCAACAGTTTTGCGAAAAATATTTCGCAACGATTCAGTCTTTTCCTGCAAACAGCTGTTTCAAAAACCTTACAGCACAATGTCTCCAGAAGGTCCAGTCATGGTAGCCATAATCCCAGAAGGTCTCGATAGGTACTCCAGCCTCCAGAACCCGGTCGGCATTTTTCCTGGTCTTCTCATAAAATGGCTCTTTCGTTCCACAGGCTACAAAAAGAAGTGCGAAACGTTCCCTGAACTTTTCTTTATTAAGAAGCACGTCTCTGTAATCATCTTCGTCATCACAAACGACTAGTCCACCGGAGAAAATACCTGCTTCCGAAAATAATTCAGGATGCGCAAACACGATTTTCTGAGTCTGCATTCCTCCCATGGAAAGTCCTGCCATGGCACGGTGTTCCCGGTCAGGTATCGTCCGGAAGAATCTGTCTATTATTTCAATACCGCTTTCCGGAAATTCTTCAAGAAATGCTCCAAAACCCGGATGATATTCTCCCTCCTCCGGGAAGGAATACCCTGCATTCATTACAATAATCATTTCCTTCATTTCATTTTTTGCCAGAAGATTATCGGCGATATGCGCAATTTTGCCCTGCCAGAGCCATCCCATCTCGTCTTCTCCGCCACCGTGCTGTAAATACAGAACCGGGTAGCGTTTCTCGGGATTCTCGTCATATTTCGGTGGAGTGTAGACATAGCAAAGCTTCCATCTTCCTGTCCGTTTCGACTTATAATACTGCATATGTACGGTACCGTGAGGCACCTGACGAAGTCTGTATTCTTCAAAATTTTCTTCCGGCATCTCAAGGAAGTTCACTACCTGAAATCCGCCATAGCCGGCCGGTGCATCCGGATTTACAACCGTGGTGTCATTGACAGAGCAGGTATAATAGTGGAATCCCGGTTCAATGTCCTTTACCTCGCCCACCCAGAATTCAGAGGTGGAGGCATCCCCCGTTTCCGGAGCCAGTTCATATTTTCCTACGCCCCACAGGTCAATTCCAACCTTTCGGGCTCCCTTTGCAGGAACACGGAATACGGCAGTTCCGGGTGCAGTCACCTGTTGTCCCGGAGCAGCGTCAACATAGCGTCCGGCAGGCTGTCCCATCTGATCAAACTCAAATATAAGTCCCTTATAGATGGGATCAAAGAACAGCATATCCTCCCGCCACGTCTGCTGATCAAGCATTTCTACGGAAACAGCCGGTTCTTTCCATTCATCAGCCCTTACCTCATTTGAGGAAACAGCCACGACATCTTTCTCCGGATTTTGGAAAATCAACTGCACAAAATCTCTCAGGCACTCTCTCCAGACATGCCATTCATGATAACCGGTATACGTTTTATGTGTAACCGGCACGCCAGCTTCTTCGCAATCCACAAGGTATTTCTCCTGCTTTTCTTTAAGATCTGCCTCTCCGGTACCACAGCCTAAGAACACCATCTCCAAGGGCCACTCTTTATTCTGTTCGATCAATTTTCTCATTTCATCTGTCCGGACTCCGGAGAAAATTCCCAGTGCACCAAACAAATCCGGATGATTTGCGGTGGCAAGAAGTGCCTGTGCAGATCCAAGCGAAAGCCCGGCAACCGCTCTGCGCTTCCTGTCCGGAATAGTACGAAAATGTGCATCTGTATATCCGATGCAATCCTTTGTAAGCTCACTGTCAAAATCTCCCGGATAAAATACGGCCTGTTCCCCCTCACAGAAAGCATAATTACAACAGGCAACCACGATCATTTCCCTGCATTTTCCTTCTGCAATCAGATTATCCATAATGAAATTCAGCTTTCCGTTCCAGATCCATCCGGTTTCGTCCTCTCCGACACCGTGCATGATATAGAGAACCGGATAATTGTCGTTTCCCTGATAATACGTGGGCGGTGTATAAATATAACAGCTCTTCATATGCCCATTTACACTGCTTATATATTTATGCAATTGTACATCTCCGTGCGGAACATCCTTGATAAACCAGAAATCCTGTCCCGGTGCCGGAAGCTCAAAGAAATTCTTTGCGCCAAAGCATCCATAACAGAAGGGAGCAATGGGATTGCGAACCTGTACTCCATCCACATACCAGTCATGATAATGAAAGCCCGGAGCGATACCAGACACTTTTTTCGTGTAATAGCCCTCTGCATCCTTTTCGAGGACAATTCTGTCTTTTCCCATGCTTCCTCCCACACCGGAAACCTCCACGCTCTGTGCATCCGGTGCATACATGGAAAAAATTACCTCATTATTCTTCGTTACAATAATTCCCGGCCTGTCCTCCTGATATCCAACTAATTCCTTTCCATTCTTTTCCATTAACAGTGCCTTTTTGTTAACGGGGTCGAAAAATAATGGATGTAATGTAATTGCCTGATTTAATTTACTCTGCATGATTCATTTCCTCCTTTGAAAAAGCTTTTATCCACTTTCCGCTCCTCAAGCGGAATACACACCATATCGATTTGCAAATCTGATCAATTTTCAGAAAAACATAAATCCAGAAGGCATCCAGATGCCATACCAGTCCTGCCAGCATACCCAGAGGCAATGAGGCAACCCACAAAAATATGATATCAGCCACCATCAGGAATTTCGTATCACCCCCTCCACGGAGCACGCCCTTTGTCAGAATACTGTTCATAGACTGAAAAATAACAATAAAGGCAATGGCATCCATAAGCTCTCCGGCGATCTGAGCCGTTTCAGGAGTGATATTGTAGAGTCCGATAATCGGTCTGCTCAGCACCTTGATCAGGCCTCCGCCCAGAATACCGACTATCAAACCCAGAATCAGGAATGTCCAGGCCTGCTGCTGCGCCTTTTCACGCTCTCCCCGACCCAGTGTATGACCGGTCATGATGCAGCCTGCATGACAGATTCCCTGTATCACCACCGTAGTAAGCTGCTGTGTTACGACTGTAATCGAGTTTGCTGATACAAATCCGGTTCCGATTCGTCCCATAACCATTGCTACAGCCGAATTTCCAAGAGCCAACAGAGTATCCGAGATAAATACCGGAATGCTGATAGAAATATAATCCTTAATCAGGGAATCACATTTCATCCGCAAATCCTTCAGGCGATAACCAATCCTGCGATCTACAAACAGGAAATACCCGCAAATCAGAGAGAACTCGAACACTCTCGCAATCAGTGTTCCCACTCCAGCGCCCTCTACCTCCATCCTCGGGGCTCCCAGCTTACCAAATATAAAAATATAATTGAACAGTATATTTACAAAAAATGCTCCTATGGATGTGAACAGAGGCAGGTTTACCTGCCCGACGCTTCGCATCACAATGGTACAGGTCATCGTCATTCCCTGCAAAAGGTAGCAGTATACCATCCATTTAAAATACTGAATCCCCTGGGCTATCACCGCACTGTCACCGGTATACATCCGCATAAGCAGCTCCGGTATAAATATCGTTGGCAGCATAAACAACACCGCAAGCACAATACAAAGACGCAGCATCAGGGTTACGGTCTTTTTCAGGGAAGAAATGTCCTGCATTCCCCAGAATCTCGAGGTCAGCACGCTCGCCCCCATTGCGATTCCCATGCAGCAGATCTGATAAATATTCACAAACTGATTAGCCAGTGCTGTGGCTGACAAGGCTGTTTCGCCAAGTTTTCCAACCATCACGGTATCCGTCATATTTACACCGATCGTAATCATGCTCTGAAGGGAAATCGGGATGGCAATTACTGCCATTTTTTTATAAAAATCCTTATCCTTAACCAATAAATTCATAAACCGCCTCTTCCTAACTCCAAATCCGGGTTATGGATGCACTTTCTGAATGAAAGTAACGCTTTCCACGCTCCATCCTCCGGATTATACAGGAGAATTAAGCTTCTTCAAGCGCAGAACACTGACAGAATATGCCGGTGCCTCATATACAAACTCTGATGCAGCACCTTGCATGTTCAAAGTAATGTCTTTTACCTTTTCAGGCTCCTCAAAGCTGTTTTCCGCATTCTTTTCTCCGCTGAGAAGTGTTACCGTATAGTCCCCCTGCACCTCGCAATCCAACGCAATCGAAACCCGGTCAACTTCTCCGGTAAAATTAACTGCCTTGATAATGACATCATCCTGTGTATCTGTAACTACAGATGCAAATGCAGGTCCGTAGGGAAGCGAAATCTCTTTCTGAAGCTCACCGTCAACATACAGCCTGAGCTGCTCCCCATCCGTTTCATATCCAAAACGATGATACTCTCCTGTGGTTACTGAAATTGAAAAGTCTTCTGTCAGCTTCCGGTCGTGCATAAAGCCAAATTCCTCCAACGAGCAGCATTCTCCCTTTATCTTCCACAGCAATGGGCGCACCATAGCTGCATCCCAGTCCTTTTCCACGCCGGCTGTAATGGCCAGCTGCTGTTCATAATAGGAGCGAACCACTCTTGCGCTGAATATGCCAAGCTCGAAAGAAGCATCCTCGTCTATCAGAATATCTACCTCGAATCTTCCGCAGGATTGATCTTCTTCCCCAAACACTACAAAGCTCTTGCTTTCATCCGCCCATTCCAGAAGACTGTGAAATTCTTTCTTCTGTTCTTCGTCGGGCAACTCGAGCAGACAGCCTTCCGGTGTACTCGACACATGCCCCATCAATTCATGCGTGATCTTTGCTTCTTCTCCGTTCCATACGGAATTTTTGAATCGAAGCATCTTATTGGATTTCAGGGATGCCATTCCGGCCATGGGACGGTAAACACGTCCTCCTTCATCCTCAGAATGCACAACATACTCTCCACGGTTTTGCCCAAACATTTTCCATACATAATAGGTTGGGATTCCAAGACTCTGATGATTATTGAATCGAATCAGATTAGGATACCATGCTCTGTAATTTACATTTTCAAACAGCGGTGCATATGAGGACAATGTTACGATATCCTGATTTTTCTCTATCCCTGCAAGGAATGCCGCTTCTCCGAGTGCAGCATACAGCTTCCCCATATAGGCGCCCTCATTTACTGCCTGCTCTCCCACAAAAATCTTCGGTCCCTTGCGGTCGTAGTCATCATAATAATGAAGATGTTCCGCAAAAAACTCTGTTGTATTATAAAAATGCTCATCCACGCACTCTGTCGGACAGCCATTCTTCTCCACATGCTCATTGGCTATGGTTTTGATCTGGGGATACAGCTCCTTGATCTTCTGATAAATCATGTTGTAACGCATTTCATAATCGGCGCCCCAGTTTTCATTACCAATTTCCAGATAAGTCAGCTTAAAGGGCTCTGGATGACCCATAGATGCACGCAGCCTTCCCCATTTACTCTCCTTAGAGCCAATCGCATACTCAATGGCATCCAGCGTATCCTGTATCATTTCGTCAAGAGCTTCTCCCTCAAGGAGCACGCTTTTCCTTCCCTGACAGGTCATTCCGCAATTACATACGTACAAGGGTTCCATATCAAGATCCTCGCAGAGCTGCAGATACTCATGGAAGCCAAGACCCAGTGTGCTTCTGTAATGCCATACGAACAGCTTGCTTGGCCTTTCCCAAACCGGTCCCACCGTATCCTTAAACCTCATAACCGTGGACGGGGTTGTTCCTTCCACAATACAGCCTCCCGGAAATCTCATGAACCTGGGACTCATGTCCTTCAGCTTTTCTACAAGGTCTGTCCTTAGACCATGTCCCATATATGTATTCTGCGGCATCAGTGAAATAAATCCCAAAAGGATTTCTCCCCCATCCTTACAGGAAACAGAAAGCTGCGCCTCACAACAGTCCTCACCGGCTGTCAAAACAGTATCATATCTTGTATACTCATTTCCCGAAAGAATCAAGCTGCTGCCTGCCAGCACTTTTCCCTGCGATTCAATCGTTATATCAAGAGCGATCTCTTCCTTTGCTTTTGCAAACAAATACAGAAAATAGCTTTCTCCCTTCTTGACAGACATTCCGCAGAAGCCTGTATTAATCAGGCATCCTTCCTTTTCGAATCGGACACGCAGGGCGGCATCCCTATGTTTATTCAGGGTATCTGTCCGTTCCAGCTCCATGCGTGCGTTTTGTGTATACCATGCCGGTATTTCGGTCTCAGCAATTTTATTTGCCTTCACCCATCGGCTTAAGCCTTCTCCATTGCAAAACTCATCCAGCCATCCGGATACTGTTTTAACGTGGATGCCATCTTCCTGCTGTATATAGCCCTCCGGCAAAACAGAGTCTTCAAAGCTTCGGTTTCGAAGCATTTCCGGATAAAGCCCTCCGTCTCCGGCCCGGTTAATATCTTCAAAGAAGATTCCATATAAATCCTTTGCGGTTTTAAATTGTCTTTCTTTTGTTTTGATCTGTAATCTGCTCATCCTAAGCTCCTTATTTACAACATCCATTTTGTTCTCATATATGCGTTGGCTTCTAATACAGTCCAAGGGTTTTCATTACTACCTGAGCCTGGATTCTGGCAAGATAGTCATTCGGGTGATTCAGCCAGTTTCCGGTTATATCGATGTAGCGTTTTCTCTTTCCGATTTCCTTCTGAACTGCCTGAATATCTGCCACTGCAGCTCCTTCACCTTCAAGCCCCATAAGGCTTTCACTGTACTCATCCTGATGCGCCCAGAAATGGTATGGCTCTGTAGCAGCAAGCTCGTTGGGGAGGGTTGTGGCAAGCAGTAAAAACTCGGTTTCAGGGCTGACCGCTTGGATGACTTCCATTAGCTTATGTGTCTTATTCCTGTACTCTTCCATGCCACAACGGTCATTCATTCCAAAGCCCAGGATTACAAGATCCGGATGATAAGCCCCTGCACGCTGTACCGCATTTTCTATTGCCCAGTCTGAATCCACGCCTCCGACTGATGTATTGTGGAAGCATATCGGGCTCTGCCATTTTTCTTCCATCTGATGTATCATCAGCTCTGCCCATGTGGGCTGCCCCGGCTTTTGTCCGTACATACCGCTGCAGTCACAGCCACAGGATACACTGTCTCCATACAACACAATCTTGACCGGCTGTCCCTCATTCAGCTTCGCAGAAAGTCTGGGAAGCTTATCCAGCTTGCTAATGGGCTCACTCTTCAGATCTTTCTTCCATACCCTATAGCTTACTGCCACCTGATTTTGGGTTACCAGCTCGGGATGTCCAATTGCGCAAAGATTCAGGAATTTTCCGTTTGAAGCCGTTAATGGACCAAAGTCTCTGGCAAATTCACTGGCTTCTCCTTTTCTTTTTGCTGTATCAAAATCCGGATACAGGAAAGTCTCCCATCCGGTAACCGGTATTCGGCTTCCTTCAGGAATCACCAGTTCATCCTTCTCCAGTAAGTAGTCCTTTCCATTTTCATAAACTACTTCACCATCATAGCTTTCCACAGATATAATTTCTTCAGGAGTCCATAGAAAAGGCGCTCTGCAGCCATCTTCATCAGTAATTACCGCAAAGGTTTCACGGTAACAAGTTTCTCCTTCCCATACCGGTGTGAGCCATTCCCGCCGGAAGACCTTCCCTATCGGCAGTGTTCTCTTAATCTGATCCATCAGGAATTCCTTAAAAGGTGTCTCCTTACCGCAGTTGACCATCGGACCTTCTGAGGTAAAGATCATTTCACACGGTGCCTCTTTTTCATAAGGATACCAATAAGGCATCTCTTGTCCATCTGCATCCTGGCCATTTGGATTTCCGGATTTAATAAAGTTTACCCAGTAATTACACATTTTTCGGGATAAATCATAATGTCTGCCCACAAAGGGTCTCCAACATTTCGCCAAAGTTTCAAAGAAAAACCACAGGTCTACGGAATGGAACGTTCCCGCATGATCCCAGCCCGGAATATCAGGTTCAAAACGATAATAATAACAGGGCTTCCTTTCGGTTGTACTCTTTTTCTCGGAAAACAGGCACTTAGCGGTGCACTCAATTCCGTTTACCTTCGCAAATTTTCCTTCTGCATCCTCTCTGACTGCCTCAGGAAAGCTCATAAACTTCTCTGCATCTTCTCCAAAAATCCTCTCTGCTTTCTTTTTCAAATCCTCCTTTGAGGAAGCGTCTATATAATTGGGAAATTCATCCGCAGTGTTTCCAGCCATAACAGGTACATTCACATGCTTTCCTTCCATGAAAAGCACCATCGGATCCCCTACACAGAACTTATGATCCAACACGGTAAACATGGCCGGAAACATTTTTGTGTATTCCTCATACTTGTCACGAATAGTAACCGCATCCAGCTTACGTGCTTCCTCAATGGAAGAGCATCCCAGAAATGAGAGAAAATGCTGTCCATTCTCCTCTGCATGCCATAATTCCTCCGGCACACCGATCCCACCCGGCTGATACGGGGAGCGAATCATTGCGCTCATAACTACGGCACGATGAAATAAGCCTTCATTATCCATACATGCCATCTGGCTCATAACGCTTCCGCCACCGGCAGACTGTCCCGCAATCGTAACATTTCCCGGATCTCCGCCAAAGGATGCAATATTTCTCTGCACCCACCGGAGAGCCGCCTGCTGATCAAGGCTTCCAAAATTAGTAGGTGCATCGGACTGCTCCTCGGTCAGTTGAGGATGCGCCAGAAATCCAAATACATTTACTCTGTAATTTACAGTTACCACAACGACATTACGACGTGCGATTCTTTCTCCGTCAAATTCCATTTCAGACGGATAACCGCATTGGAGACCTCCGCCAAAAAACCATACAAGTACAGGCTGCTTCTCTGTAACCTCCTTAGCGCTCGTCCAGACATTCAGATACAAGCAGTCCTCGTCCATGGCCACTTCCGGATCTACGTGCCATTCCCTTACATATACATTGTCACCAATGCCCGGTATTGCCTGCATGGAAATCGGGGCAAACCGATAGCATTCCCGAATCCCATCCCAGTTCTCACAAGGCTGTGGAGCTCTCCATCTGTTCTCTCCCACCGGCGGAGCCGCAAAAGGAATACCTTTAAATGCGGTGATCCTCGGATCAGCAGCCTCTATACCTTTAACCCATCCATTTTCTGTCTGTACTGTTCTCAGCATATTTCATACCCCCATTTCAGAATTATGTTCTCTCTTTCTTGGATCAATGTCATAAATCCGGTTCGAAGCAAGCTCTGCAAAGGGTCCCGGCAGACATCTTCCATTCTCAATGCCTTTTCCATAAAAATCGGTCTGTACCATCGGACTGGCATCTACTCTTTCTGTTTGCTCCGGCTCAAAAACGTAATTTCTTCTTTCCAGTTCACCCGGAAATGCAAAGGGACGTTTTGTTGCTTCTCTACAGATAAAAGTCAGCTTCTCCGTATCAATCTCAATGTCAAACCAGGCTTCCTGTCCCTGCCTGTCAAATCCGTAAAATTCCTTCCATGCCGGCAGATGCAGGCATACCGGTGGCTGCGGATAAAGAATTCTCAAATATCCACCCTTTTCCTTAATATAGCAATTACCCTCTGCTTCATTCGATCTGGTCGGCAGCTTGATAGCCGCTTCTTCGCAATGATAGAAGATATTATTCAGGAGCATTGCATCCACAGAGGTTCCACCTCGATCCATTCCTCCCATCCGGAAGGAGACCGGCTTTGCAAAATATCCGGCACTGCGGCAGTTTCCAATCAGGTTATTTACAATCCTCAAGTGATCCGTACCTTCTCCATAAATACCATATCCATTGACAACGTCGTGCTCTTCCATCCTGTACCAGCCCGTAGATCCAGGCTCAACGGGAATCTTTTTCTGATCAAAACGGCCTTCTACATTCCAGATAATATTGTTATCAATCAGATTAATTCCATCTCTTGTACATTCGATAAAAATGGCTTCCCTCTGTTCTTTGCCATTCAGGAATAAATTTCCGGTGATACGGTTGTTTTCGTTTCCGCAATCCAGCCAGATATGATCTGCCCGGAATGTATTTCGGAACACATTGTGCCGGATCAGTCCATCCACGCTGTTATGCAGCTTAATTGCTCCTGCCTCCCAGGATAGCTCCATCTTCTGCCATCCTGTTCCCTCGATCAGGTTGTCCTCGATCAGCATATGTGTCGCAAAAAGTCCTGCAATTCCGCATACTCCGACATCTTTGATCGTACAGCCTCTTACCACGCTGTGTCCGATGATTTGTCCCGGAGTAAGCTCATGATGCCAGCATTCGTTGCCAACATCAATTCCAACTGCATTAGACCAGTCAATCGTACAATCCTCAATAACCCAGTGATGTCCTCTATAACAGGAAAGAGCCCCCCTCTGCGGAACCGGCGCTCCCGTAGCTGCATGTGCGCAGGTGAGTCCTTTCACCTTAATATAGGAAAGGAATGGTATCTCCGGTGCAAAGCACTGTTCTCTGCATGTAATCTCGATTTTATGCCCAGAAGGATCTGCATCCTCCGGCAGACGGAAATGTACTGTCTGTCCATTCGCCTCCACCCAGTAGCTTCCTTCATACTTAGACATCTGATGGTATAAGGCGACCTGTTTCAGAGGCTTACCATCACAAAATACCATGCCTCTCCGATTCAGATAGGTTGTCATATCCGTTTTCTCATATTCAATAAACAACCTGTCATGAAGTATATTAACCGCACAAAACGGGTTATATCCCCTGAAAAGCTCAGGCTCCAGACGATATTCCCAAATGCGGAGTTTTTCCTTGTTTATTTCTTCATTCATATCGCCCTGAACGCGCCATCCTGCGCTTGGCGTAAAATCTGTAACTTCCTCCGAGGCCTTAATTATGACCTCTCCGTCTCCATATGCTTCGTAGCTTATCATGTTCTGCGGAGATGTACCTCCGGCTGTGGGATGTACACACTCCCGATATTCTCCCCCATGGATCAGTATACGACAGCCTGCAGCTGCTCTCTGTGCCGCAGCGTTTATTGTTTTCAACGGTTTCTCCAAGGTACCTTCATTTGTGTCGTCTGCCAAAGGGTGATTCTGATTTACGTGAATTTCACATTTATATGTTATGGGAACCTCCCAAAATTCAAAGGATTTCCCGTTTGGTAAAATCGCTGACTGATCCATATCTTTTCTGCCTTTCTACAACTGCAACTATTCTGAATAGTTATCTGTAATTTAAATTTAGGGTGATTATATAACAAGGCGTCTCTTCTGGTAAGAGACGCCTTACAATCAATCGTACCAGAATTGGTAACTGTTTAGAGCCGCCGGAGCTTTATTTTCCGGCAATCTCGTTCTTAGCATCCAGTTCGATCTGATACTTTTCGGTATCAAACTTTACAAGATCCTGGAATCCGAAGCCATCCAGAGTCGTGGTCATCTCATCCCATAATGCATCAAAATTCGCATCATCTGTTGCATAAATCATTCTCCAGGAATAATCACATACGGTTTCATTACACTGGTTACGAATTACAGCGATATCTGTTGTATCGGTAGGAAGTGAAACGCTCACATTAGGGCTGATCACCAGTTTATTATTCTTCTCCATATAATCAACCGGCTCCTCGGCATCAAATCTCTCACGCCATTCCTTCTTCATTTCGGTCAGAGTCGCTTCCTTGTAGCTGCTCCAGTAGGTTACGGTGTATGTCTCACCGGTCAGAGGATTAATGCTGTTTGCGTTAACAATCCACTGGTTAATCGCATTATTTCCATCACTATATCCGCCGCCGCCCCATTCTTCGGGAACATTAAGATTATCCATAAGCGCATTGGAATTAAGCTGGGTAAGCTTTCCGTCTTCACCTACTTCGTAATTAAAGCCTTCAATACCATCATGCTCGAACATCAATCCTTCCGGACTTGCATACCAGTCAAGGAATTCCATAATTCTTTCATACTTAGCATCATCAACCTGTGAACCGATTGCAAATACACGACCGGATCCGTAATATGCATCTGCATCCGTATAGTATTCCTGATCTGCAACAGGAGTAAAGATAAATCCGTTTCCCGCCTTCAGTCTGTCTGTGGAGTTCCAGAAGCCTGTCTGCCAGCTATACCACATCAGATATACCTGACCTGCGCTCATCTTCGCACACGCGGAGTTCCAGTCCTGAGTAGCGGAATCCGGATCAACAAGACCTCTCTGGTTCGCTGTATACAGGAACTTCAGTATTTTATAGTAAGTGCCATCCTTGTCGGTCAACGAAATAAATGTTCCATCCGGCTTCAGGATCGTAGAACCCTTAATCTTCTCGCCATACCAGGTAGTCAGCTGAACAACATTGGCAATTCCAAGCATTCCGTCGCCACCATCCCAGTCCGGCCACAGTGACATTGCATAGCACGCATCCCCTGCTTCATTGGTAGGATGATTCTTCATCATCTGCTCTAATACATCAAGCAGTCCGTCAAGGTCCTCAATGTCAGGACTTCCAAGCTCCTTATAAAGATCCCAGCGAAGTAAAGGGCTGGAATAAATGGTATCCTGAGAATAGGAGGTCGGGGAGGTGCTCAGCATCTCAGTAGGAATGCCATAGGTTGCACCACTGTCATTTCCTTCCAGTCCGTTATTCAGCACATCAATCTGATCCTTATATTCAGCAAGATTGGAGTAATTCCAGATATCTGCACTGATATCCTTGATCAGGCCTGCGTCGATACATTCTTTAAACTGACTGGATTCCAGAATCAGGATATCTCCCAGATTACCGCTGCTGGCACGAGTCTGATAAATTGCATCGCCTGCCACCTGAGGAGCGATAATATTTAGTTCAAGGTTGAAGCGATCCTTAACAACCTTGGCAAACCATCCGTTCTGTACGCCCTGATAGTTCGCAGCCACGTCAAAAATTTCAAGCGTCATTGCTTCCTTATCGGAAGCACTGCTGTCAGAAGTTTCTGTGCTGTCTGTGCTTTCTGTGCCTGTAGAAACTGTTGAGCTGTCTGACGTTCCGGTGGAACTGCCACATCCTGCGAGCAGACTAGCCATCATAGCACCTACACACAGAAGTGAAATAAGTTTTTTACCTTTCATAATACCCTCTCTTTCCCACACTATTTGTGCTGAATAAATTTGATTCTCATATATATAATCAGCAAGCGGCTCGCCTGCCCATTATCCTTTCACTGCTCCAATCATGATGCCCTTCGTAAAAAACCTCTGGAAAATTGGATAAACCAGAATAATTGGTGTAACTACCACAATCGTTACCGTCATACGAATGGACGTTGCCGTGGAAGCATGAGCCAGACTGGCTGCCATAGCCTCCGATGATGAGGAATTATTTACAAGTGACTTCAGTGAGCTTGCCTGATTCAGATAATTATATAAAACGTACTGCAGGGTATAGAGCTTATCATCCGTAACCAGAAGCAGGGTATCCTGGAAGGAATTCCACTGTGCAACTGCTGCAAAGATCGCCACCGTTGCAAGAATCGGTTTAATAATCGGAAGAATGATTTGGAAAAAGATTCTCAGCGTTCCCGCTCCGTCAATTTCCGCCGCATCCTCAAGCTCCTTCGGAATGGATTCCACAAACGTTTTACATAGAATAATGTAAAACGGCTGAACAGCAGCAGGAAGAATATACACCCAAAAATTATTCGTAAGTCCCAGATTCTTCATGGTAATAAACCATGGGATAATACCTGCATTAAAATACATGGTGGCTGCTACAAATCTGAACCAGAGCTTTCTGTGCCACATGGTTTCTCTGGTAAACATATATCCGAGGAAGGCTGCCACAATTACGGTTACGAATGTTCCGATCACTGTTCTGGCCAATGATACCTTGGTAGCCTGAAGCAGCCCGTCAATCTTCATTACATTCAGATAATTGGTGAAGTGAATCTCCTTAGGCCAGAAAATAATCTTTCCGCGCTCGCTTAAGTCATTTGCACTGATTGTGTTAATAAAAATGTAGTAAAACGGATAAACACAGACAAAAGCGAAAATGGAATAAATCACATAGGTAAGGATGCTGATGATTCTGTCACCGACACTGACTTTATATTTAACTTTATTTGTTTTCATTTTCGGTTCTTTACTCATTTCACTTCCCCCTTAAATAAATCCTTCGCCTCTGATAAGCTTTGAAGCTTTATTGGTAGCACACAATAAAACAACGCTTACCACGCTCTTCAGAATACTAATTGCAGTAGAAAGAGAATATCCTCCGCTACCCATTGCCAGATTGTAAACATACAGATCAAGCACCTGAATACTGTCCTTATTAAACGCATTCTGGAAAACGAAATACTGCTCCATTCCATTTGAGAGGAAATTAGCCAGGCTCAGCATTACCAGTACAAAATAGGTCGGCAGGATACTTGGAATCGTAATATTCCAGATAATCTGCATTCTGGATGCACCGTCCACCTTAGCTGCTTCGTTCATTTCCTCATCTATTCCTGCAATCGCTGCGAGGTACATAATTGCAGACCAGCCGGCATTCTTCCAAGTCAGCCATAGCCACATCTTGATCCAGATATGCTCCCCTGACTGCAGAAACAGAACAGGATCATCAATTAATCCAAGCTTCATTCCGATGGAGTTCACAACACCCGTACTGTTAAATACACAGTAAGCAATGGAATAAACAAGTACCCAGCTGATAAAATTCGGAAGAGTCGTAACGGTCTGTACAATCTTCTGGAATGGCTTACATTTAATTTCATTAAGGAAGATTGCAAAAATCATCGGAAACCAGGAAAACAAAAGGCTGAGACCGCTCATGGCAAAGGTATTTCTAATAACTATAAGAAGCTGCTTTAATTTCACTTCATTCTCAACCATGGATTTAAACCATTTCAGTCCAACAAATTTGTCCCACGAAAGCGATGCCGGCGGCTTATAATCAAAAAAAGCATATACCCAGCCATACAGTGGATAATAAGAAAAGATCAAAACCAAAACCAGAAAGGGAAGTATGTATAGAAACTCTCTGTACCCTCTCAGTTTTTTCTTATTACTGAAAATCTCCTTCATTTCTGTCCTCCTACTCACTTCTAATTGTAATCGTTCAGTCATGTCCATTCATAAGTTGCTGAATGTTTGTTTAACGTTTTACTTCTTTAACTACAAATTATTACTTTCGACAGCTTTTGTCAATATAAATATTGGCTAAAATATACATTTTGTATAGTTTTACGATTTTATCGTGCGTTTTTTATTCATTCTGTACATATCAACATAGCCTTTTCATCTTATTTCTTTTACAAAACGATATACTTAAACGTTTTATCTGTCTCAAAACAAATACATAAATCTATGAAAGGCAGACAAGAAAGAATGTGCACCCATAGCGGAGCTTTTTGCTTTATAGAAATTCCGGTGGAATTTCCTATAAAGCAAAAAAGGTACATCCCAAAACGGGACATACCTCTTATATTGCCATGCAGTTATCTTATGATCATAACTATTCAAAACCCCATTCATAAAACCGTTGCACTAGTTTTACGAATGGAATTACTTATTATATCTCCATTACCGACTCTCTCTCTACAAAAGAACAGGGAATCAGCATTTCTTTATTCATTTCCACTTCCCCCTTTTCTATCTGTCTAAACAAGAGTTCTGCCGAAGTTCGTCCGATTTCCTGGAGTGGCAGAGCCATAGTGGTAAGTCCCGGTATCATAACCTCCGATATCTCCTGATTATCAAAGCCTGCCACTGCTATGTCTCTTCCCGCTCGAAGTCCAAGTTCGTCCAGATATCGATATACGCCTCCTGCCATTTCGTCCGACATACAGAAGATCGCCGTAATTTCATCTAATGGCAATCTTTTTACCTCATCATAGCCTGCGGTGATCGTCCACTCTGAATAGCGGATCAGTCTCGGATTATATAAAATCTGTGCCTCATAAAGGGCTCGCTGATAGCCCTTTAGTCTGCGCTGTGTATGAAGATTATCCTCTTTACCTCCCAGGACAGCGATTTTTCTATGACCCTTTTGGATCAGATAACGGATCATCTGATATGCGGAATTTTCATCATCAATTAACACAGAAGGCACCAGCGGATTTTGGTCATAGGCATAGGCCATAACTGCCGGTGTGTGATAATCCTCCGAAAAGCAGTTTATTTTCCGGGCGTGCCCTGCAACATAGATTGTCCCATCCACCATATGAGAATCCAGCTCCTCTAATATAGGATTGAGGACAGAATGAAATGCAAAATCATTATGATACCA
This sequence comes from Bacteroidaceae bacterium, assembly GCA_963650485.1. Classification (GTDB taxonomy): domain Bacteria; phylum Bacillota; class Clostridia; order Lachnospirales; family Lachnospiraceae; genus Suilimivivens. The sequence goes on along the minus strand of CAVJLN010000014.1, from coordinate 30,931 downwards.
CGTATCCTGCCATCTGGCATACATACGCAGGTTTTTGACCGTTGTTCTGTATCCCCGTTTCTCGCAATAGCTCATAATACCTTCAATGATCTGCGGTGTAGAAAATTGGGCAATATCATCCGCTATGACAGCAATATTTTTGGTTTTCTGGCTGCGCAGTCCCTGTGCGATGCTATTGGGACGGTATCCGCGTTTCTCTATTACCTCCAGAATTGTTTGTCTTGTCTTTTCTCCTACCTTGGCTTTCCCATTAATAACATTGGAGACTGTTGTAATGGAAACATTACATTCCTCTGCGATATCCCGGATTGTTACCATCTGTGACCTTCCTCTTTTACTTGTCTATTCTGAATAGTTGCTTTTACTCTGAATAATGATGTAAAAATGACGATTCAGCTACATACATTGTAAGATTTCGTGCATTTAATGTCAATCCTATCCGCAGAGCTGCCAGGGAGAGCATAGTACTGTCATTGCTGTTTATGACAATTCAAAGGATTTTAAGCTTGCATTACCCTTTCCGCGATAGGTCAGATAGATCGCCTGTTTTCCATCCGGAATCTTAATCGGTGCTGTATATTTCTCCCAGACATTAGAATACTCCACCTTCATAGCCGCCAGTATCTCTCCATCCCAGGCTGTCTTCACTTCAAAAATACCTTCCGCGTATCCCCGCGTCCAAATGCTGATTTCATGAATGTCTTTACAGTCAAAATATTTGAATCCCGCAGTTGTTGTATCGGTAATATTCGCAATATATCCGTTTACCTCATCGCCATCCCTGCCATCCTGCATTACTCTGGGAAAGTTTCCCTCTCCCACATAAACAGAGGAAACCTCCGTGAACAGATTGCAGGCAAGATATGCAGGATATTCTCCTTTGCCCTTCAGTGGACCTCCATTTAATCCGCAGGATGTAATCTCTACCTGTGGAATACTGCCGTCCGGCATAATATACAGCTTTTCTGCACAGCCCTGTCTGCTAAACCATGTGTTATTCGTATGACGATGATAAAAAATGTACCAATCCTTTCCGATCTGCACAATACTTCCATGATTGTTGGCTCCATAAGCTGTGGGCATATCTGCAGGCTTATAGGTATCCATATGCAGGTCACAATTGCTGACAATCACACCACCATAGGAAAATCCCCTTGTAGGCTCCTTACTGGTAGCATAACAAAGCTCATGCATCAGAATAGAGGAATAGATGAAATAGTATGTATCCTCTATCTTTCGAATAGAAGATGCTTCAAAGAACTCATGTCCTTCAAAGCCAGTGCCGGTTCCATACTCACAGCCAGGTACCACAAATACAGGAGCCTCCCTGATTGTCAGCATATCATCCCCAAGTATCGTAGCCATAGCTCCGGTACGGGATTTATCACCCCTGGCACAGAATCCGGTATAAAGGTAGGTAACATTTCCTTCCGTCATAACACCGGGATCAAACTGGGGTTCATCCCCTTCCTTTTCTCCCAGGCGTGTACCATCTTCATAATGAACATAACCGTAAAACTCATACCTTCCTGCCGGTGTATCACATACTGCAACAGACACTACAGATACTTTATCAAGCACATAATAGAGATAGTATCTTCCATCCGGTCCTACGGTCACATCCGGCGCATACAGACACATCTTGCCTTCGCGGTTTAGAGGATCTTCCGTTTTGGGATAAATCACACCCTCATACCGCCAGTTGCCCAGATCGTCAACAGGGGCTGACCAGCAAACATAATCTCCCATACAGAAGACATATCCGTTATAAAAATCATGTGAACCATATACATATACACGGTCTCCAAAAACATAAGGTTCCCCGTCAGGAATATATTCCCATGACGGTAAATAAGGGTTAAATGCTTGTTTTTTCATTTTGTCCTCCTAATTTAAATCTTGTAACTATTCAGTGCCATGCAAAATTGCTTTCTGTGAATGCTTGCATTCAAACAGAACAGCAATTGTATATGGCGGAGTAATTGTTACGCTTTTAAGCTAACCACCCGCTCATAATCATATCCACGGTCCGGATTTACCCTGCACGCATTGAGTTCAAAATATATCACGCTGTTTTCATTCAAAGTAAGCTCTATACTGACATTGCCGTTTATTTGCATTCTGCGTGTCGTCTTCATAAAAGGTCTGGACGATTCCCGAAGCAGCTTAAGCTGCTCATCATTAAGGCTCAAAGGCTCGCCAAGATCGTGCCATACCTTCAGAGGGTTGCAGGTTTCTTCATCTACCGTCTGTGTCAGGAGGCAATACTCCTCCTGCTTTACGGGAAGGGTCAGTTCTAATGATTTTTTCTCTTTTCTGGGTTCTGTATTTTTATCAGCAACATGAAAAGCCACACCAAGATAATCGCCATTTTTCCGCCTTAAAATCACGATATCGGAATCCTTGTACACACAATCCGCTTTACTTTCCTGAAGCTTTTTGTAAAAAGCAAAGGTCCAGAAGGTCGGCTTCGTAATGCAGCCATTGGCAACCAGCCCGAATCCACCGTGGAAAGGTGTAAAAGGAACCCCCTGCTCCTCAAATACATCACCGAACGTCCAATAGGAGTAGGATTCATTGACATCCCCCAATCTGGAAAGCTGCTGCGCCACAAATGCTGCATTTAGGTTGGTATCATGAATAACTCCCTGTGGTGTATAGGAAGTATTGAACTCTGTTATGTGAATCTGCAGTCCTCGATATTCCGGAAAGCGGTCAATGATTTCTCTGGTGGTCTTCAAATTTGCAAAGCCATCCTCTGCCTTCATAAGCTCCGAATAGGCATAATGTCCAAGACATTCCGGCGGATCAATGGTGTAATGGTGTCTGGTCACAAAATCCACTGGAATATGATGCTCATGGCAATACTCCATAAATGCCTGAATCCAGATCTCATCCGTTCCGCCGCAGACTGCAGGTCCTCCTACACGAAATGCGGAATTTACATCCTTTATGGCATCAAAGGTCTTATGAAACAGCCTGAAATACTCCTCCATATCTGCATTTTCCCAGAAGCCGCACAGATTAGGCTCATTCCACACCTCAATAGGCCATTGAACCACTTCCTCTGCTCCATAACGCTCCATCAGATGGTACAACAGAGACTGTACCATATCACACCACATATCATAATTCTTCGGAGGTGTGGTATTGCCTTTCCAGTAAAATATCGTCTGCGTTCCCCTTGCCAGCTTATCGGGCATAAATCCCAGTTCAAGGAATGGTCTCAGCCCCACCTTCTTATAGGCATCCATTACTCTGTCCAGATAAGTATAGTTATACTCGACCTTTACCTCTCCATCCTCCTCATAGGTCTGAAAGATCGCCATATCATCACAGAATAATCCATGCCCCCGGATATGCTTAAATCCGATTTCCTTCTGAACCAGACGCAGCTCCTCCTGATATTCTTCGGTCAGTGCAAGTCCCATTCTTCCGGTTCCCACACAATAGTCTACGTTATTATGAAAAAAGGCTTTTGAATTCTCTGTGACAACGATCCTTTTTCTCTCACTATTTTTCATTTCATCCATTTTCACCTTATATACACCCCTTTTCTTTTTGTTCATGTAGTTACAATCTGATATTATCGCATTGATCTCGGATTTCCAATGATTTATACTATAAGAAAATTGATACATCCTTTGATCTATCATCCCATGTGCATGGCTTAACCTTACAGAAAGAAAGAATACAAGAATGATTGAAATTGATTTTATCGGCTACAGCGCAGTCCATCCTTCTGACTTTGTATACGATGTTCCTAATGGATTTCCAAGCTACCTCCTTCTTCTCTTTTCCACTCCGGCAGAGCTGCTTATTGATGAAAAAGCCGTACAGGTATCTGCGAACTCCGCGATTCTGTACTCCCCAGGAAGCAGGATTTATTATCGCGCTTCCGGTGAGGAATACCGGAATGACTGGATTCGTTTTCGTACCGATCACTCCTTTGTAAAACTGTTTCCTTTGACAAATACCCCGTTTCCCGTAATGGATCCGGAATACTGTCATCAGCTTTTCAAATTACTGACCTGGGAGTCCGCCTTTTCCTCCTCAGAAAGCGAAGCAAACATTATTCATCTGCTGCGGGTTCTGTTTTCCAAATTAAGGGAAGGAACCCAGAACGAGTCCCCTGGTATACACGATCACGAACTGATTGCATTGCATAAGAGAATCTACAATAATCCCCAGCTTCCCTGGAATGTAGCCATGATGGCTGCAGAGCTTCATATAAGTCCGAGTCATCTTCAGACTCTCTATCACAGTCAATTCGGATCCTCCTGCATGGACGACGTCATTGAAGGACGCCTACGCCGTGCACAGGATTTATTAGTATACAGCGAATACTCCATCCGGGACATTTCCGAACAATGTGGTTATAATAATGTAGAACATTTCTGCAGACAGTTCCGCCAGCATAACAGCTGCACACCGGGACAATACCGGAAAACCGCATCAGCAATAAACAACAAAAGATTTCTTACCCATAATACCCTCGGGGGAAGAGACCTGAAAACGGACGGTTGATTCTGAACAGTTACCTTATCTGTAAATAAATTTCAGCTTCCCGATACCGATTTCGTCCCCGGGTTCTATAATTTCAGATGCATTGGGCTCTAACCGCATTCCATTCCGGAAGGTTCCGTTCGTCGAATTAAGATCCGTGATAAAGAAACGGTTTCCATCTCTTGATATTCTTGCATGCAGGCGGCTCACGCTCTGATCATTCAGTACATGGTCTACTGCTCCCGCCATCTTTCCTACCGTAATGGGTAATTTTTGCAAAGGAATGTGATATTTGTTGCTCTTCCCAATTCCGTATAATTTATTGTCACTGTTTTCTACCCAGGGAATAAATACGGTATGTCCGTATTCGTCCGTTTCCGGAGTCTTTTCTATTTCTGTAATGTCCTGATACCGGATATACCGGGCAGAATCATCCTTTGCTTTTTTCCTTTTGTATTTTCTTCCCGGACATACCCATTCCATAAGCCTTGTCCAAAATGGTTTATTCTCCTCTGATTCCGGAAATTGAACATACGACATCTCCTGCGGTATTCCCTGCGTGTCCCGATTCCATCCTGCATTTTGTACCGTGGTTACTTGTCTGTGACCTTCTTGATTCCGGTGCATATTCTGTGTCTGCATGTTTGGGTTCTGATTGCTTTGCGTCATGGTTTCACTCGGTTCTTGGATCCGGTCTTCCATCCTTTCTTCATCATAATTTTCCTGAAACCAAGTAATCAGCTCATCCATTACAAACTGCTGCCGGTTTAACAGGTCAGTCATCTGATATACAGCCTCCACAAGCGGTATGTTTTCAGAATCCATATGCTGCATAAAGAATTCCGTCAGCTTCTGAAAGGAAGAAGCGCCTTCCTCTGTTCTCCCCGGATAATATACAAAGCTATATTCCCACGTTGCCATATCCATATATACAAACTCCGGCAGCATCAAAAGCTCCTCCGGGCTCAGCAGATACTTCTCCATAACCTCGCTGATCGCACGGAGACCGGAAAAAAGCTTCTGCAAATGGCGCATCTGCAGAGGCTGCGCCTCCAGAATGCTCTGAATGCTCTGACGCGACGTAATATCGTAATACAGAAGAGATTCTCCGTTAATCATCCGCTCCTGACAGGGAATCAGTCCTTCAATTGAATTCTCTGTAATCATTTTTATCAAATATCCATCCTGTCCCGAGTCTTCCTTTTCAATAACAAGATAATTGTGTCGGAAATCCCGGATATATTTCGTTTTCATCTTACTTTCACCCTTTCCTTAAATTGATTGTAGTCATCATCGTCTGTTTAACACGGTCAAGACGATTCCCTATCCGCATAAATCACTTCTGAAATATCAGAATCCGTATACCGCTTCTCCTGCCAGGTCAGCAGAAACTGATTCTGCGAAGACAGGCAGCGCACCAGCAATACGGCTGCAATTAAAATGATGATTCCGTACAAAATAAGAGTGAACGGCATCAGATAAGAAGCCTCCACTACTATGGAGCCTTTCCATTTTCCATAGCCTCTGTGATTACTTTGATCTTGTTCTCCAATTATTTTTTGGTCTTTCATATTATGAAACACCTAACACCACCACCATTCCTGTAAGCAAGAAAGGAAGAAACGGAACCGCCCCTCTCTTCTGTACCTGCCTATTCTCTTGTTCCTGTTTATATTCCTGATTATGCTTCTGATCTCGTTCATACCTCTGCTCTTGCTTATACCTAAGCTTCTGTACAAATTCCTGCGTAGAAACATAGAACATCACGAAAACTAGGCTGATTCCTACAACCCTCCATAACGCGTAGGCTTCCATATAAAATCCCATTGCCAGTATGGAAAGTCCATCCCCGTAGCCAACCGCTTCGTGTGTCAACGCACCCATAACCAGAAATAAGAGTCCCGGAAGAATGGACAGGAACAGGATAGATCCGGTTGCACTGATATTCCCTTTTCCCTTATTAAACAAAAGCTCTAAAGCAAAGCAGCCGACTCCAACTGTAAGAAATCCAAACAGCAGTCCAGTATTCATCCTCTTCCATCTGCAATCCTGTCTTGCCAGTTGATAGAGAAAGCAGAGGCATAAAAGCTCTTTTATCATCTGCAGATTCACATTGTTCTCCCATATCCATTCAGACTCTCAGCTGCACTTACTGCAGGCAGTTCGTTTAAGCCGAACTGCTTCTTTAAGAGTCACGACAGATACGGTTCGTTTAAGCGAAGAACAGTCTGCACTACGATGATACCGGTCTCCATCCCTGGTAATAAAGAATACCCCACTTTGGGATGGACGGCATCGCTCACAGGGGTAATACCTGCCCCCACTCTGATTCCTCAATGCCGATAACTCACTGCTATGCACCGTCCGAACGGATATGCGCAGGGATACACAGCCGGTATCGGTATGATAACGGGCACCATTTTCTGTAATATAAACAATTTCTTCTTCCTCTCTGCAATCTCCTTCAATTGGTCCGCGGTATCCATTAAAATCATGCACAAAAAGCTCATCTTGAAAATGCAGTCCTCCTCCGTCGCTGTTGCCAATCGGCAGCCAGTAAATAAAAGGCCTGATCTGATACTGTACTTCAACCTCTATTTTCCCGTTCCCCTGCACATCCGACAGATTCCTGACAGAAATACTGCCTAACAGGCACAATCTGCCATTCTCCTGTCCATTCAGATATCCTTCTGCCGTGTCTGTATTAAAATGATCCAGAAGCGGCTGATCCCACAGGACTCTGCGGATCTGCTCTTCCATATGGATCGCTTCGCTGCTGCCAAGTCCTGCAAAAAGATTACTCTGTAAACGAACCATTTCGATTGCCATAAGCAGCGTCATCATAAAAAACAGGAAAATAGGAAGAACCATCGATGCCTCCACCGTCATGCTTCCTCTGTTTCTCAGGGAAGAAAAGGGGAACGCTCTCCTTTTCTGAACGATGTTCATTTTTCTGTCCGCTTTGAGAGAAGGAATTAACAGATTTTTATTTTTGTTTTTGGTATGCTCATCCAAAGAGAACGTTCCTCCTTTCTTCCCCAGTACATCATTTACAAAATAACCGGCTTAAACCACTTGTCGGCAAATTCCATTACACCGCTCAAAAATCCTCAGTGCAGCTAATAATAACCATAAACTCGCTCCGTCTCGTACTGCTTACCAAGTCCTCCCTGCGCAGATACCCGGATTGTCATCCGTTCCACACACTGGTCCATACAGAACTGTCCATTTCCGGTCATCTTTCGAATATCCATTTCCAGGACATCCATGGTTCTTGCAAGCACCGTTCTCTCTTCTTTCGAAGACAACATGCCAATAAGAAACTGCGAATAGGAAAGCCCTTCCTGTGATCCTCCATAATACAGACTGCCATCTGTTACATAGGAAACACTCATGGAATGAGAATCCTTGCGTAAGGGAACACGTCCTCCATGCAGCAGGCTGTTCACATCACTCACGCTCTCCAGGAAAGCGCAGGCATATAAAATACTCTGAATAACCGGTTCCCGGAAAGCTTCGCATAGCTGTACCGCCAACAATGCGTCCGCCACACCTGCTGCCGCCTCATATAATCCACCATCTTCCATAGCCAGCCGCACGTTATCCCCCATTCGTATGGTAAAGATCTCTGCAACAGCCGCCCGGACATTCTCGAAATCACTGTTTTTCCCGGCAAGCAGGTATTCTAACTGTGCGCCAAGCGCACTTTCCTCCCGGATTCTTCCGTAATTCCCCATCCAGGTAAGAAGATAAGCATAAAACAGGTCGTCATCTCCGGAAAATATCCGGTTACTGCTCTGCATATTCCGCATCCCCCGATGGGAAACCAGTCCATCCGTATTCATCTGCATGGTTGTCATCCCGGACATATCCACATCACACAGGAAAATAACATCACTTCCGATCATTCCATACACCCAGTCTGCCGGATTTCCAAGTGCAACCTCTTCCTCGGTTCCGTCTTCTTTTTCCAACACAGGAAGCTCCATACCGGCAATCTGTTCCATGACTGCGCAGAACGCTTCCAGGGCATTGGACGACTCCTGCATGGCAAACGCAGAAACCGCTTCTTTCGCCGCAGCAATTTCAGTGCCATTTTCCGGATGTTGTTCCATATCATGGATCATCTGACTCTGCATGGACTTTCCTCCCTGTGCTGCTGCCGTCTCAAATGAGGTAAGCACAGCTTCCTGCAATGAAAGATTGCCCCATGGTGCATGCTTCTTCTCATAAACCTTCACGGTATTGGCATTAAAATATACTCTGAAACGATCCGTAACACGTACCGCCTCTGCCTCTCCTTTCAGATACGACGTATCAATATAAAGCAGTCCATAGCGTTCCTTCAATGCCACGCTGTATTCTCCCATGACCGAATCCATAGCCATATCCGCAACTGTTTCAAACCGGATTCGCTGACTGTTCCCGATTGCAATTTCTGTAACAAACAGGCTAAAACTAATCAAAATTGACAGGGAAAGAGAGAGAAATACCGTCAACGATCCCTTTTTCATGAAAGGATTGCCGAGCTGTCTACGGCAATTTTGTCAAAGACGTTTCCCACCAGATCCATAATCTGTGTCTTAAAGATCAGTACAAGCCCGATCAGTACCACAATAATGAGAATCATTTCGACCGTTCCCATTCCCCGGTTATTCAGTTTTCTTCTGTTTCTTAAATGACTCTTCCCTGTATTCCGTTTCATCTGCATATTCCATTCTCTGCTTAATTCTCTGCTCAGTCCTCTTTTTGAATTCATATATAATTCCTTTCCCTTTCCTTTATTTCTTTCCATCTTTATAGACATTCTCATAGATTTCCTCCTTTAAACGGCGCCTAACTTCTGATAGGCCGGATAAATTACCAGTATCATGACAATAATCAGATACAAAATCATCGGAAACAAAAGCTTCGTAGATGCTTCTTCTCCCTTTTTACGAAGCTTCTTCTGAAGCTCCTGCCGGGTATCCCGGATCTCCTCTTCCAGACAGAATAGGAGCTGCTGATTTCCTTTCCGCAGGTTCACTGAAAGAAGAAATCCCAGCCTGCGGTAACTCCTCTCTTCACAATGCATTCCCCACTGTGTATAGACCTCATCCTCCGGGATACCATTTACAAGCTGATTCCCGGCGCTTCGCAGTTCCTTCAGCAAATAGCTGTGCGCACGATCCTTCTCCTTAATCCCTGCATAAAGAGAAGTAATCGTCAGAAAAGCGTTACGCACATTCAGTCCTGCCACCAGATACAGACGCAGCTTTTCGACAAACTCCGGATAAATTTCCTTTAAGCACTCTGCCTTTTTTCTGCCGGAGTTTAACTCCATCCGGGTAATTTTCCACGCCCATACATATCCTGTCAGATAAAGAAGAAGAACTCCCGTCATTAACAGCATTCCCGGCGTATTGTGATACAGCTCATCGAAAAATCCCGGTGAAGTCCATTGAATATACGCCATAATCGCAAATGGCATTGCCGTCATAATCTGAAGCTCCATGCGCCGGGATGCCATCAACAAAAACACCTCCCTCTGCAGCTCCGTCTTTTCCATAACGATCTGCGAGGTCTGTTCCATGACTGCCGACAGATTTCCGCTGCGATGATATGCGGTTTCATAAATTTCTGAAAACTCCCGGATCTCTGTTACCCGAAGCTCCTCTCCTACCATCCGCCAGATTTCCGCAAAGGGACGGTGATTCTGCCGGGCAATTGCAAACCGCCTTAGGATCTTACAAATCACGCTGCGCGCTCCATACAGCTTCTCTAAATCGGTGTAGCTGTCCAGAAAAGCATTCTCCACGGAATATCCGGCACGCAGGGAGGTAACGGTAAACCGTAAAAGCTCGGTAAACTGTTCCCGTACCTGGTCCTGCTTTTTCCGGATCAGATTTCCACATTCCAACCGGAAATACAGAACACCTACCGGAATAAGCGGCACAAACGCCCACCACTCCCGGTAGAAAAAGTAATTCAGAATACCAAGAACAACTCCTGTTTTTACGACAAGTAACAAAATTTCCCTGCCCTGTATGGAAATTAAGGAATGCTTATTAAATACGGACCAGCTTGCTTTTTGTTTTCTCAGTAAATTCCCCAACCTTCACCAGTTCCCCCTGTTGATTTCTCTTAAAAATAGTGTTCATGCAAACCTCACCATCTGCAATGTGCATGGGCTCTGCAACCTCCCTCACAGCTCGTCCTCCATTCTTGCACCGTCCCAGATGAACCATCACATCAAACCCTTCTACGATCTGTCTGCGGATCGCTGAAATTGGAATTTCCATTCCCATGAGCACCATAGTTTCCAGACGGCTTACCACGTTTCGGACACTGTTGGCGTGTACCGTTGTCATGGCACTGTGTCCGACATTGACGCTTTGCAGCATATCAATTGCTTCCTGCCCGCGCACTTCCCCGACAATGATGCGGTCAGGACGCATACGCAAGGAAGTCCGGATCAGATCACGGATCGTAATTTCCTTACATCCTTCCACATTGGCATTCCTTGTTTCCAGACGGATCAGATTGGGAATCCCAAGAAGCTGTAATTCCGCACTGTCTTCAATGGTAATGACCCTCTCCTCAGTTGGAATGTACTGCGATAACACGTTTAAAAATGTCGTTTTTCCAGATCCGGTCCCGCCACACACCAGAATATTTGCTCCGTCCTGTACCGCCTGTTTTAACCAGTCGCGGCAGTCACAGGTAATGCTTTGAAGCGCAATAAGCTGATCCATCGTGATCGGCGTCTTTGGGAAACGCCGCACGGTCAGGATCGGACCGTTAATTGCCACCGGATCCAGCACAACGTTCACTCTTGCACCATCCTTTAATCTTGCATCCACAATCGGACTGGCATCATTAATGGCACGGTTACAGTCTGCCGTAATCTGCCAGATGACCTGTGTCAGCTTTTCCCTTGACTCAAAGCAGATATCCAGCTTCTTAAGCTTTCCCTTCGTTTCAATGAAAATGCCGCTTGTCCCATTCACCATGATTTCCGTAATCTCCGGATTTTCGATGAGACTCTGTAAAATTCCAAGCTGCCGGATCTCATGAAAAATATTACGGTGCAGCTTCTCTCTCGATAACAAATCAAGCGGCGTTTTCCGGATTTCTTCTTTCATCCGCAGATCAATTGCCTCATGGATTTCTTCTTCACTCAGTTCTCTTGTAAGATCCATGCTCTTTAAAATTCTTTCCTGGAGTTCATTCATTGCTTTCCTCCTTTTCTCCATCAAAATCAGAAATAATGTATTGTTTGACGTAACGCGCCAGATCTCCATAGGTCAGTTCATCAAAACGAATGGGAATTTCCTTAAATACCGGAAACTCTATCTTCCTCGTTTTCGCCAGAACATCCTCATACTCCATCGTCCGCAGTCCCCGCTCGTACTGATCCATCTTGGCAAGCGATACCCCGTCACCCCTTGTAATGGTATACACATGCGTGCAACTCCTGAGGATGTCCCACAGATCGGTCACACCATCCGTCAGATCCAGAATCAGGTATTCATAATCACTGCATTTCTCAATTTCAGCAAACAGTTCAATCCACTGCTGCCCGTGAACTCCTAAAATACTCTGATAAAGCTGTACCGGTGGAACGAAATCCAGTCCGTGCACATTTTCCACAATACTTGAAAGCCGCAGGGACAGCTTTTCCTTCGCACACTGGAAATAATAAACAAGATCGGAAATATCGTACTGGAAGCTCCGTTTAAGCAGTGCTTCCAGACCGGAATACCGCTCGAAATTCATATATAATGCTTTTGCCTTCTTTGAGAGAATCTGTCCCAGTGCAAAGGAAAAGGTCGTCTGCAGACATCTTCCGACCGGTGTATAGATTCCGATAATTTTCATTTTTCCTGAATTTGTCCTGACGCAGGACATTACATGGCTGGCCTCCTTTGTGTAATATGCCATCACCTCCCGGAAAATGGCTTCACAGGATTGATACTTATGAATGTGTAACAGGGATTTGTTAAGACAGTCATTACTTTCGCTTAAAATGATGATATGTGGAATGTTAAGGGCTTCCACCTCCCTCTGATATACATTTTCCGATATGAGAAGACATTCGATTTCTTCCTGCTTAGAATAGGCAAAGAACCGCTCCGGCTCTGTAAAAACGTGAACCTGAAAGGGCAGATTTGACTTATTACTGATAAACTCCATGAAACCATACGCATATCTTTCCTCGCTATCGAAAATTGCAAGGATTGGTTTGTCCAAATAATACCTCCTTATGCTGTTGTAATGTACACTGTTACTTTCTTTACGCGTAAAAATCTGAAAAACGGAAGGATCTCTTCCATAAGAGGCTGATTACGAACGTAATCTTACGACCACTTTGTTTTTGGTAACTACCAGATTTTATATGGCGAATGTAGTTCTGAATAGTTACGTTTTTTGTAATATGAATTATATACGAAAGTTTTTCGGTTGTAAATAGTTTTTTTGTGTAAAATCACAAATTTGTACAAGAGTTATAAAAGAACATAGAAATTTATGGCATATAGAGCACAAACCCCGGGAATCCCAAGCAGTCCGGAGGTCAGAAAGGTAAATAGATTCATTCCTACGTCACACACTGGAAAATCAGTAATGACAAAATGATTAACCACAAAGATCGTACAAAGTCCTATCAGTCCACGCAAAATGAAGTTTAAGAATTTCTCCAGCATATCCTGTCCTCCCTTTCTCTTCCATCGTATGTATAAGATTCCTGTTTTATGCTTATACTCCTAAAACAACAGGTAATTTTTTCCTAAATGGTTACATAGGATGTAAAAATAATAGAAGAGGAATGAAACTATGAAAATGTATTTCGGCAGAACAAATGCTGCAAACCGTACGATCAGCGAACGTGAAATGAAAAGAAACGCGCTTTTATCCGATCTTGAAAAAACAAAACGGGCTCTGGAAATTGCCTACTCCGGTTTCGACAATGTCACAGAACCCGATTTGATCGATTGTTATATCTATGAAGTAAATGCCATTATGAAACGCTATCAGTTCCTTATGGCGCAGGCTGATTTACTTTCCTCAAGCCCGCAGGCCGCGGAGCGCTCCCTCATTGCTGAGGCTCTCCATTAACTGATTCTTTCCATAGGTAAGTCCTGCATAAACGGTCTGTGTATTCTCCATAACAGAATCAGAGGTATCTTCCCTGCTGACCGTGGCATAAGCATCGTGAAGCTTACGCATCATCTTCTCCACCTCGGCAAGCTCCTTCGTGCTGTTATGGAGCTTTGCTTTGGATAAAAGCTTCACGGCATAAACATAAAGACTGAGTAGATTGCCCGCAAGGACATACTCCATATGAAGGGAAGCCATCAGCTCACGAATGCAGCCCTCCACCCTGCGGATCGAAGCTGCAAATCCTTCGGTATCACCATCTGCGTGAGCAGCCTTTGCATCTTCAATGTAGGCCAGAAGCATTTCATAAATAATCACCACAAGCTCTGACTTATTCGCCTGCGAAATGCGCAGCGTATAATTCTGTTTCATTTCCTTTGTCATCCGATTCTCACCTCGTTACTCATAGTCGATAACTATTTGAAATAGCTATCGTAACTATTCTATATCCTTACCATGCTTCCCTTACTGTAAAAGCTGCAATACCTGGGACGGACGTTCGTTGGCCTGTGCAAGCATCGAAGTACTTGCCTGGGACAAAATCTGAACGGTCGTGTATTCGGTCATTTCCTCTGCCATATCCACATCCATGATTCTGGAATAAGCAGCAGTCATATTTTCACTGGATATATCCAGATTGTTGACAGTGTGTTCGAGGCGGTTCTGGTAAGCCCCCAGACGACTCCGGCTGGCAGATACATACTTAATGGCTTCATCTACCTTGTCAATCGCTTCGTTTGCTCCTGTAGCAGTACTTAAATCTATGTTCGAAATTCCCATATTCTCTAAGGACATCTTCGGAATACGGATTGCAAGCTGCTGTCCTTCATTTGCTCCGATCTGCATATCCATGGCGCCAAAGCCTTCCAGATCCAGATCAAGATCCGTAAATGAAGCATCATCCGTCAGTCGGAGCTTTAACTCAAAATTACCGGATCCGGCGATTGTCACAATATTTCCGTCAATCGAGGTTACATCGGCATCCTTCGGAAAGCCTTTTCCGAAATTCTTTGTGGTTACTTCATTGATTGTTCCATCTGCATTGTAAGTAACATCCAGCTGATCAATGGTATAGGTTCCTGCCAGGATCTCATCACTATAATAAGACACCTTGGCATTCTGATTATTGCTGTAGCCTCTCAGGTCAAAGGACCCATCCAGTATGGTCTGTCCGTTAAATTCTACGGTTTCGGAAATTCGGGTAAGCTCCTCCTTTAACTGACTTACTTCATCCTGAATCAGCTTACGGTCATCATCGGTAATGGTTCCGGTGCTTCCCTTTACAGCAAGCTCATTGATTCTTTGTAAAATATCATGCATTTCAGACATTGCACCATCTGCAATTTCAATAATGGAAATACCATCTCCGGCATTGTCACCGGCCTGATCGAGTCCCTTGATCTGTGCATTCAGCTTCTTGGACATTGCAAGACCTGACGGATTGTCCTTGGCATTGACGATCTTAAGTCCGGAGGACAATCTTGCAAGGGAAGCCTGCAGGCGGTTATCGTTCCGGTTTAATGCGTTATTTGCAATGACTGCTGATGCGTTAAAATTAATTCTCATATGCTCTTCCTTTCTGTATCCTCGGTCTGTCTAACAAACTCAATAAATGTTTTCGCTGCCCGATAGAGCTGTGCGGAGTCTGCTTTACTGTCTGATTTTTGTTCTTTCGTCTGGTTTTTATGAAAATCTTTCAGATTTAAGCCACTGGTCTTCGTGAAATAAATAGCCCCCAGCTGAATCTGTTCTTTGGCAAGCTGTTCCTTCCACTCTTCCTTATGCTGTTCTAAGAGTACTCTTCCTGCTTCCTTCTCACAGGTACAATAGCCCCCCAGTCCCTGTTCGGTCACTCGGAATTCCGCAGCCGTCTTTCCAAAAGGCTCCGAGGTAAACGTAATTGCTACCTTTCCCTCTTCCTCTGCGTTATGAATCACCTTTAAATTAATCGCCGTAAGTGTTCCGTCGATTTCAAGCGGAATCTCATAATTCTCTTCTCTTGCCAGAGATTTCATCAGACCCATCTGCTTATAAAATCCGGTCATGCTGCGAACATCGGAGGAAGAGCGGATACGGTCGTCTTCCGGGTCAAAAGCTTCCTGTTCAAACGTATCCTGAAGCTCTTGCGTCATTTTCTCATAGGTCTGTACCGCTTCTTCCCGGCTGTTCATATGACGCAGAATTTCTTCGCCATGCTTTGCGATGAGATTCTGTTTTTCGTCTTTGTTTTTCAGAAGATCCTTCATCCTTCGGAAGCTTTCTGCCGATGCGTTTAACAGGGTATCCATTGCCAGCAGATGATCTGCGGTAACAGGCTGCGCATAATCACTTAATTGCTGCAGCACATCTGCTTCTGCCTTATAGGCATTTCTTACTTCCTCATAAAGCTTCTGCTCGTATTCCTTCTGTGCTTCCTCACTTCCTGCCTGATCCAATAGTGTATAAAGATCTGCAGTGTCCCCGGCATAACCCTTTTCGATCTGGGAAGTAATGGATTCCATAGCACTTTCTTTGGCCGTCACACCACCAAAGTCATCATCCACCCGGTAATCCAGCTTCCTGGAGGCTTCCTTCTTCGTACTGCGCAGTGCCGTGAGCAGATTTTCAAGTGTCAACTCCATATCTGCCTGCATGGCTGCTCCTAAAGGAGCCGCATCGTTCTTTTCGATCTGATGCATCAGACGGTAAATACCGATGTATGCGCTGCGCTCCTCTTCGGTAATATCATGGTCCTGTTCCAGCTTGTATAAGAACCTGCTGTAGGATTCCATATCGTCTGCGGTGTCTTTATTTTCTTTTAAGAACGTGTCCAGATCCTCTAATTTCATGGAAATGGGATTCACGCCCTTACGGATCATCTGTAATACCTTACCCGGCTTCATCTCGCGGATGACTCCGGTAAGCAGGGTATCCTTTTCCTTGACCTTCGTAATATTCTCCTCATTAATTTCCATCTGGTTGTAACCAAGGATCCGGACTGCTCTGCGGTTTTCCTCAGTTGCTGCAAGGTTCCGTTCGTCAAGAAGAGCATCCACATTTCGGAAAGCCTTTGTAATCTGATCGCCCAGATCCTTTCTCGGTGCGGTCATCAGCTTCTCATAGCTTTGGGATGCCTTTTCACAGATGCGGCGCTGCGCTTCTCCGGTATCCGCGATCTCCTTTAAGGTTTCCTCCGGTTCAATCTGTTCCACAAAAGAAACCGGTGCGGTACGGATGCTACGGATAAGCTCCATGGACTCATCAAACAGAGATAACTTCTCTCTCGCCTGAGCCACGTCTTCTTCCCCTGTCAAACTTAAGGAAAGCTGATCCTCAAGCTGCTTTAAGAGCTTCACCGTTTCTTCTACCGAAGCAGTGTCTAACTGATATCCGCTTCGTAATAACTTCAAATTGGCTTCAAAGGACATCTGAAGTCTTGTTTCTTCCAACTGACGCTTCCCCCGGACTTCCTCTAAATAGGTTTCCTTACGGGTAAGATCGGCATTCTTCACCGGAATACCATCTGCAATCGCTGCAGTCACACTGTTCAGATAGTCCTCCATGCGAATTGGAAACTCAATCGTTTCGAGCTTATGTAAGCGCTGCAGGGATTCCTCATCCAATGGAATTCCCTTTTCAATCAGCCACTGTGCCTGCCCGATAGTTTCTTCGGACACTTCCAGTCCGGCATCCTCAATCACCTTTACGATCTGGGGAAGCAGCGCTTCCAGATCAACCTGCTCGGGCTTCTTTGCATAATAGCCTTCTATGGTTCCATCCGCATAATAGCCTGTACCCTGACGGCTGCCGTCCTGCGGTGCAGAATATTGTGCGGTATAAAGATCCTCCGGTGTGGGTTCCATCCGGTTTTCCACCATGTACTTCTCTGAACCCTCCGAAAGCTTCGAAATATTCTTAATCTGTTCATAGGTATCGGTTACGGCCCGCACATTCTCTTCAGTCAGTGGAATGTCACGGTCATGGAACTGATTTTTGAGTTCATTGGCAAAGCTTTCCGAACCTGTAATCTTGCAAAGTTCATCATCGCTTAAGGTATCGGTATATCCGACAACCTCTGTTCCACCCTTTACAAGTGCTGCTTTTATACGATCAACAATCGTCACAACCGTGTCAATTTCCGTACTTCCCAGATGAAAGCCTTCCTCTTGCAGCTTTGCAAAATCTTCATCGGACATACAATTAGACATTACTGCCATATAGTCACGACGAGCCTGAATATCCTCTTGTCCCGCCATCCGCATAACCTCTTCTGCGGTCTTTCCATGACCTGCGTAAGCGCTGTTATCCGTAACTGTGCCAGAAATGTCTAATGCAAATGAACTTCTTCCTGCCCGTTCTGCATTCCGGGTGGAAGTACGATATGCAGTTGTGGCTCTGTCAACATTTATACTTGGCTTAGCGGAATCCGTTTCCGCACCAGGAAAATAAACGTTCATAGAGTAAATCTCCTAAAAAGGTAAAAATAAGGGCAAATGCTTTCACATTCACCCTTTATTTCGGCATATTATTTTAATTTCTTAACCATTGCCCCGGATTTAAAATCAATCCGGCAAATGATCTAAAATGCAAAAATCAACGCACTGTACGGAGGAACATCCAGTGTCAGGCTGTAGTCACGGTAATCACAGTTTTCTTTTACCGAGGTAATTTCCGCGGGTACTTCCATACCCTGTCCGCCAAACTGAACGTCGTCACTGTTTAACAGAAGCTTATATTTCTTTTTTTTCGGAACACCGACCTTATAATTCTCCCATTTCATCGGGGTCATGTTAATGATAAACAGGAGGTTATTCTTACCATCGGAGGTCTTGCGGAAAAAGCTGTAGGTACTCCGGTCCTTGTCATCACAGTTCAACCATTCAAAGCCGCCCCAGCTGTTATCAATTTCATACAGACACGGATATTTGTTGTAAAGCTCCAGTAATTTCTTCACATAATCGTGAAGTCCCCTGTTGAGATCCTCCTGAAGAAGGAACCAGTCAAGCTCTCTAGCTTCACTCCACTCTCTTTCCTGTCCGAAATCCTGTCCCATGAACAGAAGTTTCTTGCCGGCATGACCAAACATATAAGCATAGCCTGCACGGAGGTTCGCATATTTATCGGTCTTATAGCCGGGCATCTTATTGACCATGGAGCACTTTAGATGCACAACCTCATCGTGCGACAGGGGAAGAATATAATTCTCACTGTCATTGTAGGTCATGGCAAAGGTCATGGCATAGTGGTTATCCTTACGGAAATACGGATCCAGCTTCATATATTCGCAGAAGTCATGCATCCAGCCCATATTCCACTTGAAGGAAAAGCCCAAGCCACCGTCTTCAATCCTGCCGGTTACCTTCGGCCATGCGGTAGACTCCTCTGCAATCGTAAGAAATCCCGGATAGGTGCCACGGACAACGGAATTCAGATGCTTAAAGAATTCAATCGCCTCCAGATTCTTGTTATCGCCGTATTTGTTCGGAATCCACTGACCCTCCTTCTTTCCATAATCGAGATACAGCATGGATGCAACGGCATCCACACGGATTCCATCGATGTGGAACTTGCGGATCCAGAATAGTACATTTGCAATCAGGAAGTTCTTTACTTCGGTCTTTCCATAGTTAAAAATCTTGGTCCCCCAGTCCGGATGTTCTCCCAGCCGCGGATCCGGATGCTCGAAGATGCACTCCCCGTCAAACTGTCCAAGACCATGTGCATCCGTTGCAAAGTGAGCCGGAACCCAGTCCAGAATGACACCGATGTGGTGCTTATGTAACTGATTGATGAGATACATGAAATCATCCGGCGTTCCGTAACGGGAGGTCGGTGCATAGTATCCGGTCACCTGATATCCCCAGGAACCATCAAACGGATGCTCTGCAATTCCCATCAATTCAATATGGGTATATTTCATTTCCTTTAAGTATTCCACAATGCGGTCCGCAAATTCGCGGTAATTGTAGAATCCCTGCTCCTCCGGGCGGGGATGACGCATCCAGGAACCAATGTGGCATTCGTAAATGGCCATCGGCTCTTTGTTATAATCCTTCTGGTCACGTTCCTTCATCCATGTGGCATCTGTCCAGCGGAATTTAGACAGATCCGCTGTCCTGGATGCTGTTCCCGGGCGTAATTCTGCGCTGTTTGCAAAAGGATCTGCCTTATACAGCTTCTCCCCTGCCTGCGTAATAATCAGATACTTGTACAATACCCCCGTTCCGACTCCCGGAACAAATACGGAGTGAATTCCTCCCGGCCCCAGCCTGGTCATTGGAGTTGCACTCTCATTCCAGTCATTAAATTCCCCGATCACATAAACCTGCCTTGCATTTGGAGCCCAAACCGCAAAGAACATTCCCTCTTCTTCGTTTTCGCAGGAAGGATGTGCCCCCAGCTTCTCATAAATGTCGTAATGAGTCCCCTGTGCAAACAGATACTGGTCATCCTGGGAAATAAAGACTGTTGGCCTTTTCTTTTCTGCCATACCTCTACACACCTTTCTCTAGTAATGCATGAAATCTTTTTCTCTTAAAATGATCATATCTTCATCATCATATCGATTTCCAAATAGAACATCAAAGAAATGCTTTGGTGTCTTCTTATCCGCATAATAAATTGCTTCATCCACAAGCTCTTCAATCTCGGAAAGGGTTACCTCATGGTCACCGGTCTGCATATCGGCGATTCTCGTATGCAGCGCCAGAATTCCTAGATCATCAATCGAGTACTCCTGCTCTAAAGCATATTTTCTTGCGTATTTCACAAGAGTCTGGTCATCCAACGCCTCCAGATCCACTCTTAAATTAAATACTTCCTGTAAATCCTTATTCTTGGCAAGGAACGCATCCATCCGGTTCTTCGTATCCTCCAGAACCAGAATCAGTCCCTTTTCCTCCTGATTCATCTCACGAAGCAGGATATCCACGGACGGCTTCTTAAGCGCTGCCGCATTTTCCACAATCAATGCCCCATTTGCCAGCTTGTTCAGCGTCTCGGTAATATCCTTCTTGTTGAGAACCGATCCGGAAATCTTAGCAACCTTACCGGAAAAATTACTGTCATTAGACTGGACATCCTTAATCAGGAGCTTCGCAAAAGCAGTAGATTCCGTTCCTTCTTCCCCGGTGACAATGACATTGCCGGTGTAGGAAGCAAGACTGATATTGTCAATAACCTCTGCGATCTGATGGCGTGTCCGGCGATGATGGATAAACGGAGCAAACTCTTCTTTCTCATGCTCCGTCAGTTCGCGGCCCTTACCCGCAGAAGCTGTCTCTTCTCCGGTCGTCTGTACCGGCTCGTCTTCCTGCTTGATTACTCTGGGTTCCTTAAGCTTCTTAGCCGGCGAAGCCGGTTCATGAGCTTTTTCTGTCATCTCCGGTATATCTTCAAACTCTAACACAATATTCTGTGTTTCATCAAAATTCTGCTGTACCTTTGTCTTCTTCCTGCGAAGAGGCAGCTTCTTCGGCTCTTCGATTACTTCCTCTGCAGGCTCTTTAACAATTTCTTCCCCGGATTCGTCCGCAGCTTCCTCTTCCTCATCCATGATCCCGGCATCCTCAACCGGTTCTTCCGGATCAGAATCCTGTACCTGCACTTCTTCCATAACCGGTTCGGTCACCGGCTGCTCTTCTTCTACTACTTCTTCCACAGATTCTTCGATCATTTCTTCCGGTTCCTTCACCGGTTCCGGTTTCACCTCTTCCTTCTTCTGTGGATAAGCTGTCTTTTCTTCACGCTGCTTTTCAATATCGGAAACCTTAACAACCTTTGGCTTCTCCTTATCGGCACGAAGCTTTTCTTCCTTCATGGCCGCGGTTACCATGGCATTTTCCAGTTCTTCCAGAAGTCCGGATTTCGTGGACTCATCAAAATCGGCAAACAGATTGTCCGTCTGCTTACGCACACGTTCACGAATTTCCTTGAGACGTCTTTCCTCGTTCTCCTTCTTCATCCGCTCCCATTCTGCCATAACATCTTCAATACTGAGCTGTCCGGTAATCTGCTTCTCTACCTGCTCGGATTCCGGTACAACCAGACTGAGCTGTCCGTCATATTCCTGAGAGAGCATATCATCATATCCGGATTTCCTGTTAAAGGTACGGATCACGCCCGTGTTGGACATGGCATCGAGGGAAACCGGCATCCCCTGTGATGTAACCTCTGCCTGTTCTTCTTCCACCGGGCGGAAAGCCGTGCGGTCTGTATTCTTCTCGGTAAGCTCGGAAACCACATCCTGCACATTCACTTCGGATGTGTTGCCGAAGAATACTTCTTCATCTGTCTGTTTCAGGTCTTCATCTGTGATGAGCTTCATCTCATCGGTATCCTGGCGCAGAACCAGTTGTGGTTTTTCCTGCTTTTCTTCTACAGGCTGTTCCAGTCCGGTTGCTTCCACATACGCAGCGTCCTGTACAGGAACCTCCTGCTGCTCTGCTTCCTGAACCTCTGTCCCGGACTCTTTGGCAGCTGCCGACTGCTCTGTCTGTAGTTCAACCGGCTGCATATCCGGTACGTAGATCGCCTCTTGACCAACAGCCTCATCTGCCTGTGCCGACTCATTCTCTGCATGATCTACCGGCACATACATCTGTGTCATCATCAGATCATTTACTTCGCCTACCGGCATCTCTTCGGTTTTATTCTCCAGAAGCTCCCGCATACTCTCTGCGAGCTCTTTTTGTAAATTAATCGTATTGTACTGGCTGACGTCAACGGGTTTGACCTGAATATCCAGATCATCTGCCGTAGAAGCAGATTCCGGCTTCGGAATCTGCTTGGTATCATCGGTCAACTGATTCATCTGACGGCTGTATTCATCGTCGCCCTCGTCTTCGGTTTCATACTTTGCTTCCTCACGCACAGCTGCCTGATCTACGGCAAGATCCGAAGCACGCATTCCGTTGTGGCTCTTTAATTCCTCGTACTTCTGCTGCTGTTCCGGTGTTAAAGGTGTATGCAGCATCTTAAGCTCATATGCTTTAAGAACATATCTGCCTTCCCCAAACCACAGGATCATCTCATCGCACTCTTCAATACATTTGCTTTCAAGACCTACCCTGTGATAAAGGTAAGCCAGCTCATAAGCCCATTTTTCACGGTAATCATGGCGTTTTAATTCTTCCAGAACTTCAATTCGTTCCTCGAGACTCACATCCTGTGCTTCATACAGCTTATACTGCAGAACGTATCTGCCACTGTCCCTCGGTGCTAGCTGAACGAATTCCTTGTAGTATTCGATCGCCTGAACGTATTCTCCAAGCTTGATAGACAACTCACAAAGGGAATATACAATCAGCCGACCTTTCTGCTTCTCATAGGCCAGAAGAAGGATATTCCTGCTGTCTTCGTATCTTCGGTTGATTTTATATAAATCACTGATGGTACAGAGCATCATGACACTTTTTACTCTGCGCCAGTCAATAGAATCTGCGATTTTAACTGCTTCCTCGTATTCGCCCTCTGAAATTAAGGATTTAATCTCATCTGCACGTACTTTGTATTCATATTTATCCAAGGTAGTCACCTCTATAATTTTCCTGCCGAAAGGCATACATAGTTACGCTATCAGTGTACCATACGAGGTGTGAGATGTCAAAAATAAAACGCAAAAAAGAACAAGATATGGACGTCTTCTTTCCATTTTACCCATAGATCTTGTAGAAAATTTCATTCGATAACAATGCAAACTCCTGCAGGGTCAGTGCCTCTCCCCGGACAGATGGTGAAAATCCAAGCTTTTCAAGGGCTTCCTGTGCCTGTTCGCGGCTACACGGGATATCCGTTGCGTTACCGATTCCGTTTGCCAGTGTTTTTCTTCTCTGGTTAAAGGCCGCCCGGATCAGACAGAACAGGAATGCCTCGTCTCTTACCTCAACAGGGGGCTTGACATATCGTTTCAGCCGGATGACGGCACTCCCCACATTGGGCTTTGGGATAAAGCAGCCGGGAGAAACATACGCCACGATCTCCGGCTGTGCATAATACTGTACAGCAAGCGACAGCGCACCATAGTCCTTTGTTCCGGGACCTACCTGCATCCTCTCTGCCACTTCCTTCTGCACCATAATCGTAATGCTGTCGAGTGGAACATGGCTCTCGAACAGACCCATAATAATCGGCGTCGTGATATAGTAGGGAAGATTTGCCACAACCTTGATGGGCTTTCCTCCGTTCCGCTCTTCCACGAGCTTCCGGATGTCCACCTTCAGGATATCCTCATTGATCACGGTTACGTTATCATAAGGAGACAGGGTATCTTCCAGAATCGGAATCAGGGACTTATCGATCTCAACCGCGATGACCTGACCGGCACTTTCTGCCAGATACTGTGTCATCGTTCCGATTCCCGGGCCGATTTCCAGTACGCAGTCCTCCTTCGTGATTTCTGCGGATTCTACAATCTTCTCCAGAATATGACCGTCAATCAGAAAGTTCTGTCCGAACCGTTTCTGAAAGTTAAAGTTGTATTTTTTTAAAATTTCGATCGTCCCTGTGGGATTTCCTAATGTCGGCATTCGTTTTCTCCTGTTACTGTGTCTTTTCCCGAAACCCGTAAACCTGTTCTGCATTGGCAAACGTCACCTGCATCACCTGTTCCGGAGTAATTTCTTTTAATTCTGCAATCTTCTCTGCCACATAGGGAAGATTTAAAGAAGAATTCCGCTTTCCCCTGTTTGGAACCGGAGAAAGATACGGACTGTCGGTTTCGAGTACAATTTTCTCTAACGGAAGATATTTTACCACTTCTGCGAGCTTTCTTCCATTGCTGAAGGTAACGACTCCGCCAATTCCGAAATAAAATCCCATATCAAGAAAGGTACTCGCCAGTTCCACCGAATAGGAATAGCAATGCACAATCCCTCCGATCTCCTCTGCATGGTGTGCCTGCATGAGATCTACGGTATCCTTTGCGGCATCCCTCGAATGTATGATCAGAGGAAGGTGTGTCCGGCGCGCCAGCTCCATCTGCTCTTCGAACCACTTCTTCTGAATCTCCCTCTCCGGCTCGTCCCAATAATAGTCAAGACCGATCTCTCCCACAGCAACGACCTTACCACCCTGCTGCAGCGCTTCTTCCTTACAAAGCTTTTCCATAAAAGCAAGCTTTTCTTCTGTCAGCTCCCCGGTATCGGAGGGATGCACTCCGATTGATGCATAAACAAAATCATACTTCTTTGCAAGCTCCAGACTATCGCGGCATCCTTTCAGGTTGGCTGCAACGTTAACCACTCTCGTAATTCCTTCCTCCGGAAGTTTCCGTAAAAGAGACTCCCTGTCCTCATCAAAAGCCGGATCATCATAATGTGCATGAGTTTCAAATATCATTCTATGCTCCTAACTACCTGAATTTTCATGATTTTCAGGCAAAATTAAAATTTAGGTAACTATTCAGAACCCCATTCGTAAAACCGTTGCTAACGCAACTCAAGTTTTACTCATGTGGTTACTTCGCCATATAAAATCTGTCAAATATGCTCTGGAATGCAAGCATTCCGATCATATTTATCAGATTTTGCATGGCTCTGAATAGTTACAAATTTAGCAGCTCTCAATAGCCACTATATATAGGGCAGCCTCTACCATCTAATACATATAATTGCAGCGCGTGCACCTACTTCTCGTCTAAATCGACAATCATTTTTACCTCGCTGACAGCCAGCGCGAGCTGAAGCTTGTTTTCCAGCCCTGTTTTTTTCAGCATATTGGCCACATGAAACTTGACTGTGGACATTTCAATTCCCATCTCTGATGCAATGCGCGGGTAGGACAGCCCCCGAAGCAGATAACGCAGTACCTTCAGCTCTGTTTTTGTAAATTCCGTACTTTTCGCCATTCCAATCCGGACGGGTGGCGGTGCATCCGGAAAGATGTGCCCGCCGTCCATTGTCTGCCGCACAATCTCCAACAGGCGGTTTTCCGTAGAATCCTTGTACCACAGACTGTCTGCCCCGGCTGATTTGGCCTTCTCCAGAACTGCGCCGTCGATCAGCGAGGTCACAACGATGATTTTTATTTTCGGATGTGCGGCCTTGATCTTTCGGACAGCAGTCAGGCCGTTCTCGCGATTCTGTGTCTGCACATCCATCAGAACAAGATCAACCGGGGTGACCCGGCATATCTCAACAGCCTGCTTTGCGCCCGGAACGGACGCGACGATCTGGTGTCCGCCCTCAACCGGAAAGTAGCTTTCCAGCAGACTGCGAATCATGGGCTGGTCCTCAACAATCATGACTCTCATGCCCAGTTACCTCCTTTTTCGGCAGTGTAAGAAGAAGCTTGAAACAAGGGATACTTTGAATCTCCATTGTGCCGCCTGCTTCTGCCACGCGGCGACGCAGCATGGAAAGTCCTCCGCCCTCCCGAACTTCTTCCTTCGGCGGTACACCGTTGTTGGTCAGAATAAGCTCTGCATGTCCAAAGCTCTTCCCAAAGTGCACATATAGCTCTGTGCCGTCGGCATGGCGAACACAGTTTGCCGCACATTCGGTAATTGCTAATGCCGCGAGTGACCGCATATCCGACAGAGCGGAAGCGTCCCCTTCTATCAGCACACGAACACCCATTTCACTGATTTTTCCAATCACCGTTTCCAACGAGTCCGACTCAGCACGTATCTGATTGGAGCGGTAAAGTACTGCAATGGCCTGTTCAAAAAGTACCGCACTTTCTTTGAGTGACGCAAGTCCGCTTTGCCGGTACAGCGCCCGCCGTGCGGCGAGGATGCTGTGTCCGATATCATCATGGACGCGCTGCTTCATTTCAAGTGTCTCTTCCTCGCGGATGATCTCCGGCATCTGCTCAAAAAGCCTTCGCAGCCGGTCATTGACCTCTGCAAGCTTTGTATTTTCCTCATTCAGCTCGGTCTGTCTCCGCATCAGCTCCGTCACATCGGCAGCAGTGACCTGGGTATATCGAACGCCCGCTTTTGTCGTGATCTGCACCTGTGTGAAGCGCAGTGCGCTGCCGTCCGGAAAACGAAAAACCCGGAGCTGCGGTTCCTGACAGCAAATACCTTCAGGCGGCGTTTCCAGAGCGGATTCCAGCTCCGTAAGCGTCTGCACGCCATTCCTTCGCAAAAGACTTACTATGGCAAGCATTCGGTGGTTGATGAGCCGCACGATACCGTTTGTGTCAAAAAAGCAGACCGCAATGGGAAGGTGGTCAAAGCTCTCCTTGATTTTGTCCATAGGTTTCTACTCCCCCGACTCTTCCAGTTTGTGAATAATATATTGTAAGCCATCCTCATCCTGCATCCATTCCAGCGTAGGAAATCGATCCTTTAAGCCACAGAGGGTCTCCTTGCAGGATACGCAGATATTAATCTCCATCCAATCCCTGATTTCCACGGAGATCAGCAGGGATTCCAAGGATTCCAGCCCTGCCTCCACGACTGCTTCAAACAGGTCATAAATCTGTGTCGCCTGCTCCATCGCAAGCAGGCTTTCTCCGTCTATGAGTGCTCTGCATTCCACACCGTACAGGGTCAGGCTCTCTATGGACTCGTTAAAGCACAGCCGCAGCTCCTGCATCGAAATCACACCGCGCTGTGCGCCGACAAAAATCAGGTTATTCCTCCGTTTGACATAGGTTCCGATAACGATAGCCTGGGCAAGAAGTCTTCCGGCTACGTTCTCATCCACCGTTCTCCGTATAGCAGTAAGACGATCACGCAGCATAGCGATCTGTCGGGATGTCTGCTCCTCCATCATGTCATACAGGCGGTTTTCCTCCGACAGCCGCAGATGTTTTTCACGCTGAGTGTTTTCTGCCGCCAGAACGCTGCCCATGTCACGCAGTTCATCATGTGTCAGCTCCAGCGCCTTATGAAGCCGGTTCAGCTCAGAAACATCCTCTTCCCAGAACACCCAGCCGTTGCGCAGCGGATGCCGCTTCAAAAGCGTCTCATCATCCAGCTCAACGGTATCCGCCTCTATCTGCCGCAGCGTATCTTGGGGTATCGGCTCACGCATTGCGGCAGAGATGTGACGCAGAGAAAAGTCCGCATTTGTGATCTGAACCGGCAGCATGGCTGCTTCAAACAGTGCATTGTAGCCCATGTTGGACTGGATCAGACCGCACCGGATGCATCCCTCAAAAGCGGCAAAAATCAACAGACAATGTGTGACGGTCATGTCACCTGCAAGCAGCAGGACAAATCGGACGCTGCGTATGTATGCAATGCCATATATCAGAGACAAACCAAGTGGAATCAGCGGCAGCAAGAGGACGGTTTTGCTTTGCGGGATGCGACATTTCTTCAGCATTATAGCGAAAGAAACAAACGCGCACAGCATTACCCACATCAGAACGATATAATAGCCTGCCTCATAACGATAGTCAATATCCGTCATAACGCCGGACGGGAAAGAAAATACGCCCTGATGCAGGTCGTTCGTCAGGACAAGGAGGAACAGGAACGCCGATGGTGCATATAGCAGCTTCGTCCAAGGCGGCAGTCGGTAATTTTCCGCCTTACCCAGCGACATACTTACAAGCAGAGCCACAACCGGGATAAACATCATGGGGAAATAGTACCAATACCAAAGCCAGCGTTTGATGTCTGTACTGTCGATGGAATGCTTGATAATTTTAAGCAGCATCCACAATGCCATCATCCCTATGATTGCCAGCAGATACCGCCGCACCTGTGTCTGAATGATGCGAGTGCGGATTGAAACGCCCCAGGCCGTCAGCAGACAGATATGGATCGCACCACGGAGCAGCAAAGCATTCCGGGGGAGTGCACCGCTCTTCGTAAGATATTGCAGGCTTGCGGCAAATGCAATAAGCGGCAGCACGATCAGCGCCGCGAGTATGCTTTTTTGTGTCGCCCTGCTCATATCGTTTCCTCCGTTCCGCAAACTCTTTATTTTTATTTATTATGATACCATGCGGGTATAAAAAGGGCAATGCCGCTTCTGCCTCCCCAGTGCAAAAGGCCAGGATAAAAAATAATTGCAAACCCTATCCGATCGGTGGGGGCATTTCAGAAGGTGTTCTGTTATGCTAAATATAAAGAGTAAAAGGTGGTGGATGAGAAGTCGGATGAACTGTCGGCTGCCGATGTGCGGCAGTCAGTGAAGGAGCATCAGGTCGGTAATTTCATTTATGTCTGTATCACCGACATATCCTGTAGGCATAATTGAAACATTTTAGAGGGGAGTGGTTACATGCAAATTACTATTCAGAAAATCCCACAAAGCTTACAGGAATTTGAAGAGCTTGTTGGGATGTCAGAAACACCGGAAAAGATCTGCGCATTATTCCTCTGTGCACTTTCTCTTTTTGACGGGGATAAGGACGCAGGCACGGCAGCAATGAATCTTCTTCGAGGTCCGCGTCCCATGACGCCCTACGATCAGCAGTTCCTACATGACCGACTGCGCGGCAAAAGCTATCTGCCGCTGGCGTATTTTGAAGGAGCGACGCCACAGAACGGCTATCAGCCAACTGTACCGTATATTTTGAATGTGCTGGCTGATCCTAGGGTGCAGGATGTTGAGCCTGGATATCTTCGTGTCTTTCTCAAAACGGCGGGTGCGGATTCTCCTCGCCCTATGAAGCTTCGGCAGAAGGGTTCGACCGGAGAATGGTTTCTCTGGGAATATTCCAGTATTTTAAGCGGCATCCGCATTCCAGCAGCAGAGGATCCGTGGGCATAACAAACACAAGAAAGGAAGTACATAACAATGGGACTGAAAACTGGGGTAATCATTGTACCGGTGCTTGCCCTTCTCACACTGACGGGCTTCTGTCTGTATCGGCATTTTGTCACGGATCAGATCATGGACGGAGGCAGCGGAATGGAGAATCCGGATGCAATTCAGTTACTGGACGGCGATCACACGTATGTGGACAATTCCATCCTCTGGCCTGTGCTGAAGGGTCGATGGGAAAGCACGGATGGCCACTGGCAGATGATCCTCGGGGAAGATACCGGCATTACTCTCTTACTGGATGGCGAAACAGTGCAGAACGGTGAACTCTACTTCACCTATCTCCAACCGGGAGAAAACCTTCAGACCGAGCTTGAACCGGAGGTTGCGCTGCTTCAGAAAGCAGACGGAACCGCATTTGGCGAGATCACATATCTTTGTCACGAGACGGGGGACGGCGATGGGACGCTTCGTATGGAAGTGGAGCTGCCGGATGGCACAGAGGAAACAGTAAAATTACAAAAGATAAAGGAGTAACAGATCATGGGATTATTTGATAAAAAATATTGTGACATTTGCGGAGAAAAGATCGGCTTGCTCAGCAATCGCAAGCTGGAAAACGGAAACCTCTGCAAAAACTGTGCAAGAAAGCTCTCACCGTGGTTCTCCGACCGGCGCAGCAGCACGGTTGAAGAGATCAAGGCACAGCTTGCCTACCGCGAAGAAAACAGAGAAAATGTGTCGGCATTCCACACAACGCGAACTCTTGGCACGAATATGAAGGTGCTGCTGGATGAGGATGCAGGGAAATTCATGGTAACGAGTGCCCGTGACCTTGCAGAAGCCAATCCGGACGTTCTCGACTTCTCAGATGTGACCGGCTGCAATCTTGATATTGACGAGAGCCGATCAGAGATCAAGCGTAAGGATAAGGATGGCAAGGAAGTCAGCTACAATCCGCCGCGCTACGAGTATTCCTACGACTTCTATATCACCATCTTCGTCAACAACCCCTATTTCGATGAAATGCAGTTCCAGGTCA
This sequence comes from Bacteroidaceae bacterium, assembly GCA_963650485.1. Lineage (GTDB taxonomy): Bacteria > Bacillota > Clostridia > Lachnospirales > Lachnospiraceae > Suilimivivens. The sequence goes on along the minus strand of CAVJLN010000014.1, from coordinate 598 downwards.
ATTCCGGTTCTGTGAACATCACACCGGCTCCGGCACGTCCCGGAATGACAGCAAGCTGCAACCCGGAAACCAATGTTGAGTACCGCAATTACAAGAAGCTCGGCGAGGAAATCAAGCAGGCGCTTACGCAGGTCCGTAAGGACGCACGTGAAAAGATAGAACAGGCAGCCGCTCCTAAGACAGCGGTCACCTGCCCCTGCTGCGGTGCAACCACCACGCCGGATGCCAACGGCTGCTGCGAATACTGTGGCGGTGCGGTGAATGGATAAACTATCCACCCATCTGACTTTTAAAAATAGAAACACGGACAGTCCATCTGTTCGGCTGTGCTGCGACAAAAGTGTATCTCCACTCTTCCACAGACTCAAACTGTGGTAAGCACTGAGGTGCACTTTTGTTTTATTTTTCATTAATCGTAACTATTCAGAGCCATTAATTTTAGATTTTAAAATTTTTTTAAAAAAGTACTTGCATTTTCAAAAGCATTATACTATAATAACACTTGCGTTGCAAATGAAGTATTTAAAACAACAAAGGATATGGACCGCTAGCTCAGTTGGTAGAGCACCTGACTCTTAATCAGGGTGTCCAGGGTTCG
>CAVJLN010000013.1:33398-69443 GCA_963650485.1 Bacteroidaceae bacterium | reverse complement strand
ATTATGTACACAATACTTCATGTACCCTTTCCCAAACAGATCATAATTCAAGACCGTTACCACAAACAGATTCGGCAGCCTATCAAAATCCTCTTCTCCGCTTGGAAGCTGCTTGCTGTCAATGACTGCCTGATAAAAGCGGTTGTGCTTTGGAATATTTATTCTGTTCTTTAAATGCGGCTCTAGATCATACAGGTTCACACCAGATGCAGAATCATACGAATCCTCTTTAATCTCCACATCCATTCGTATTCCCCTTTTCCCAGGCAAAATGCCCTGAATTGATTTCTGGGCATTAATTCTCAGCTTCCCAATCTGTCGCTGTAACAGGACTCCTAGCAGCAGCCTGCAAAAATCCTCCCCAACATCCTCATCTGCTACCATCGCATTTGCAAGGAAATCGTCCATTACATCCATTTCTTCGAGTGTCTTTTTGGTATTACCCATATTCTATACCCTCCCTGAGGCAAAACAAAATACAGGTATCCCCTAGCTGCTTCTGTCTCTGCCTCCATTGTTTGTGTGTGTGAAAATGCAGGCGATATGCCAGAAGATTAATCCGCTTGGGTCAGATTCCAAAGATACAGATTGATCAGATTTTCACATATGTTCTGTTACTGTTTTATCGTAACAGCAGTCAAAATATATGTCAAGTCTATTTTGATTTTTTATGATCGTATTATCGTCACCCATGCTCACTCAAAAATGATCCACTCCATTCCTGATCCGGACCTCTCCATCGCAATAATTCCGGATCTCTGCATAAAGAATGGCAAGACCTCCGAAATCCACCAGCGTCCGGATTGTAAAAATATCGGATGCAATTGTCCCGCTAAAGGGAGTATTTCGATATACAAAGCTTAAATTACTCAGCATGAAAGCACTAATTACAATCAGTAGTGTACTGCATAATTCACGGACACTGATTTCCAGTTCTACCTCATCACGCTTCATTCTTGCTTCAATAATCCAAAAAATCAGACCAACCACGCTATAAACAATACCCAACGTAATCCAGCTTAACACTCCCTGCTGCTCTCTGCCTCTATGGGCGAAATATTCCAACTGCCACTCTAAAGAAGCCATAAATTCCGCCATAAGAAAAGCTTTCATGCAGCAATAAAGCACCATCCGGAAAGAAGTATCCAGAATCAGCCATAAAAACAGAAGCGTGATCATATATCCCTATCTCTCCTATTTTGTACTGTTGGCACTGACGGAATTGCTGCTCACGGAATTGCCGCTGACCGTGCTTTGCGCTTTAGCGGTGCTTCCCGATACACTGTTGCCGCTTACTGTGGAGCTGCTCTCTGGCTCCAGATCCGGGAAGGAATAAACCACATTTTCATCATCGTCTGCCACTTCTATCGAATAGCTCTTCGTTACATAGCCGGACTTACGGAAGGTAAGGACATGTGTTCCTGCGGTCTTCGTGTAGGTAACCGGCGCATAGCCCTTATACAGGTTGTCCTCATATACCTCTGCCCCGTCCGGAGTCTGAATGGTGATCGTCGCACCCTCTTTCTTATCCGAAGCCCAGGAAATATCGTTATCCGATACGGAGCTTTTACTCTGGGTCAGATTCATCTGCAGCTTTAAAGACTCCTCACCGGTAACCTCAAAGTACTGGCTCACCGTATCATAACCGGAGGCACTGACGGTAAGCTGATGCATTCCTACCGGCAGCTTCAAGGTATAAAACTGGTTAATCAGGTTGTTATCAATGTACACTGAAGCACTCTCCGGTGTAATGTCAAAGGTCACCTGTCCGCTTTCCGGAACCGGCTTTTCGATATCTCCAAGATCCAGTGTCGTAATCTCATCCCGGCGGATCTCCACCTCACGGCTTTCATTAAGAAGATCGGTTGTCAATCGTACCTGATAGCTGCCTTCCGGTACAGAGAACAGCATTTCCGGTGAAACCTGGGAAATTACGGTCTGTCCGATCTCAATCCAACCGCCAACAAAATACTCCTCATTTTTAAGCTCCAGATAACCATGTCCACGATCCACACGGATGCTCAGAACCTCCTGTCCGATCCCCTGCATGGAAATGACATCCTGACTTAAAACCTGCTCGGGCAGAATCTCCTCCTGTCCGGAAAAAACAAGGAGCTGATCGCATAAATGGTATTCCTCCTGACCAACCGTAATCGTCCTGTTTTCGGTATTCATGCTGAATTTCCGGATATCTCCATAATTCCATGAATCCGGATTGATCTGCATAGATCCCATCTTTTCCATATTACTGTTATAAGCAAGCGTCACAATACTTCCCGGAATAAGCTGATCCACAGTCAGAGGACCGCCATATTTGTCCGTAAGCACCGTTGCCCCGTCATAAGAAAGCGTCTTCTCTTCCTGTTGATTCAGCTCACAGATCGTAATCGTCTGCGCCTCTTTATCCACACGCTTAACCACTCCGGAAGCACTGGATACATAAATATCCACCGGTTCCTCCTGCGTATTCTCAAAAGAACTCTCAAACGTGGATTCCTGCGCAAGTCCGGTACTGCTACATCCTGTTGCAGTAAAGCACAATACCGCGCACAAAGCGATAATTTTATTTTGTTCCTTTCGGAATTTCTTCATAAAGTACCTCATATCCGAAAATACCTTTTCGTGACGGCCGGAGCCCACATACCCTTAACTGTTATTATGTGGTTTCCTATCGTTTATATGACTCTGATCAGTTACAAGTATACTCCACGATAATGCTCGAGGAAAGTCCTTTTTTCCTCTTCCTGATCCAGAAGCCGGTAAAGCTTCTCCATATTCTTCATCGGTATCCATGCTTTGCCTGAATTATAGTAAAAATTAGCTATTTTCCAGAATTTCTCCGGATAAGCAAGTCTTCCATACAGATGAACCTTCTCCGCATCCGTAAGCGGACGAACCTTTTCATATTCCCCAATCAGCTGAAACGCAAGCTTTTCCTGCCAGGAGGTTTTCTCCAGAATCTTGCGCAGAAAGAGCCCAAGGTCTCTTGTCATATCCCCAATAGCACACTTCTCAAAATTAATCAGAGAAGCCTGTTCCTTTTCGATCAGGATATTATGATACTGAAAATCTCCATGGCAAATTCCCGAAGGTACGGACAATGCCGCAAACTTCTGCATCTCTTCTTCAATCTGAAGAGCCTGTTCAAAAAAGCAGGTGTAGTTCTGCATGAGCAGAATTTCAAAATCCGACTTCTGGCTTCTTGTCTTCAGGAAACGCCGGATCTTCTTCAATTCTCTGGTACGGCGGTTAAACTCCAATGCAGAACCTTCCGGTATTTCTACGGGCGCATTCCCCTCCTGCCAGAGCTGTGTCTCATGAAGCTGTGCCAACGTCCGTACTGCCTGATTGCAGTTCTCGGAATTCTTCAGTTCACATTCCCTTCCGGCAAAATAAGTCTTAAGGACATAGACCGTCCCGTCAAAGTCCATGGTCAGAAGCTCTCCTTCTTTATTCTTAAGGATCTGTTCTGCCGGAAACTGTTGTCCCTGAAGAAGCTCCAGAACCTCATTCTGCAAAAGGATTTTGTTTCTTCTTTCCATATATTCTTTAAAAATCAGCATTCCCTGATTTGTTTCACAAAGAATAGCGCCTCGCCCCTTCGTGGTGCGAAGCACTTCTACATCATAATTGTCAAGCAGCGAAACGCATCTGTCGTTCACATTCAATCCCCCTAACCACTGTCATGGTCTATCCTATGAACGATTCCGGCAAAGTATTACTGTTTTGCCGCAGACAATAAATATTCCTTTGTATTTCTGGAAGGATCTTCCATCACAAGCGCCAGAAGCTCCTTTAATTTCACACCGACCTGCGGTCCCTCTGGGATACCGGCCTCCCGGATCAAATCACTTCCCGTTACCGCAAGCTGCTTCAACGAAACACACTCCCTGTTGGCAATAATATCTTCATATATTTTCTTTAATTTCGCAAGATCCTGTTCCTTTTCCTGACGCTTATATCTGCTCTGCGCCAACGTATCTGCCTCCCGTACTTCAAACAGCAGCGGGAAAATATCATCCCCGATCTTATTTATTGCACGACGCACGCTTTTCCGCGACAGTTCAATGCGGACATCATGGTATCTTACCAGATTCGTGACATAATAAATGGATTTATTATCAAATTTGAGGCGCCGCATGATCTTCTGTGCATAAGCTGCTGAAATTTCCGGATGACCGTGGAAATGATTGATTCCCTGCTCATCGGTTGTAATTGTATCCGGCTTTCCGATATCATGAAACAGCATTGCAAGACGCAATACCTTATCCGGACGAATTGCACACATGGAATGCAGAATATGCTCTCCCACCGTATAACAATGGTGAGGATGATTCTGATTTGTCGTCATACAGACATCAAATTCCGGCAGAATGACCTTCGTGATTCCTGTTTCATACGCAATCTGCAGATCTTCCGGATGGGGAGAGGTCACCAGCTTTACAAGCTCCGTCTGAATCCGCTCCGCACTGATATTTTTCAGATTCGGTGCAAGCACCTGAATGGCAGCCGATGTCTCCTCTTCGATCTCATAGCCGAGCTGTGCCGAAAACCGCACCGCACGCATCATCCGCAGTGCATCTTCCGTAAAACGCTCGATCGGATTCCCTACGCAACGGATCACCCGTTTCTCAAGGTCCCCTGTTCCGTCAAAAGGATCCACCAGTCCCTGTTCGTCGTTGTAGGCCATGGCATTAATGGTGAAATCCCGCCGCTTCAGATCCTCAATCAGGTTCGAGGTGAAAATAACCTCCTTGGGATGACGGCAGTCCTCATATTCCCCGTCAATCCGGTAGGTCGTGACTTCATAGCCAATACCATGCAGCATAATGGTCACTGTACCATGCTTGATTCCCGTATCAATCGTATGGGAAAACAGTTCCTTGATCTGCAGAGGCTTTGCCGAGGTTGTAATATCATAATCTTCTGGGATTCTTCCAAGAACCGAATCACGAATACAGCCGCCTACAGCATATGCTTCGTAGCCGGCTTCCGTAATCGTTCTTATGATCTGTTTCACATCTTCGGGTAATTCAATTTGTCTGATTGGACTCATTCCTTTTACTTACCTATATCACAAAGGGAAGGCCTAATAGGCTCTTCCCCAATATACCATTTTCTTTGCAGGTTTGCCGCAGTATACGCACTTATCGGACAGACATTCCTGATGGAACGGCATGCAACGGCTGGTTACTGCCATGTTTTCTTTAATGGCCTCTTCACAGCTTGTCTCACCACACCACATTGCCTTTACGAATCCAGCCTTGGTTTCGAAGATTTCTTCGAATTCCTCTCTGGTTGTTGCGGTATAAGTATGGGATTCGACATGCTTTCTTGCTTTCTCCAACATATCGGACTGCATCTGCTTTAACAGTGCATCTACGGTTTCTGCAAGCTGTTCAAGCGCTACCTCTACTTTTTCTCTGGTATCACGACGGCAGATGACACACTTGCCTGCTTCGATATCCTTCGGTCCGATTTCCACACGAAGCGGAATTCCACGCATTTCCTGTTCGGAGAATTTCCATCCGGGACTCTTGTCGGAATCATCGACCTTTACACGGAAGTTGCTTAATACTTCCTTTAATTCGTTTGCCTTTTCAAGAACGCCTTCCTTCTTCTGCTGAATCGGAATGATCATAACCTGTGTAGGCGCGATCTTAGGAGGAAGTACCAGTCCGGAATCATCGCCATGAACCATGATGATCGCACCGATAATTCTGGTGGACATTCCCCAGGAAGTCTGATGAACATATTTTAATTTATTATCTTTGTCTGTAAACTGGATTCCGAATGCTTTCGCAAAGCCGTCACCAAAGTTATGGCTGGTTCCGGACTGAAGAGCCTTACCATCATGCATCAGTGCTTCAATGGTATAAGTTGCTTCTGCACCTGCGAACTTCTCCTTCTCGGTCTTACGTCCTTTAATTACAGGAATTGCAAGTACTTCTTCACAGAAATCCGCATAAACATTAAGCATCTGCTCGGTACGTGCTTCTGCCTCTTCTGCGGTTGCGTGTGCGGTATGTCCTTCCTGCCATAAGAATTCTCTCGAACGTAAGAAAGGTCTGGTTTCCTTTTCCCAACGGACAACGCTGCACCACTGATTATATACCTTCGGCAGATCACGATAAGACTGGATATCATTCTTATAAAAATCACAGAAAAGTGTTTCAGAAGTAGGTCTGACACACATTCTCTCCGGAAGGGGATTTAATCCGCCATGCGTTACCCAAGCTACTTCCGGTGCGAATCCTTCTACATGATCCTTTTCCTTTTCAAGTAGGCTTTCGGGGATAAACATGGGCATGTATACATTCTCTACTCCAACTGCCTTAAAACGATCATCAAGCTGTCTCTGGATGTTCTCCCAGATGGCATATCCTGCCGGCTTGATTACCATACAGCCCTTGACATTGGAATAGTCAATTAATTCTGCTTTCTTTACTACATCGGTGTACCACTGCGCAAAATCCTCATTCATCGAGGTAATTGCTTCTACTAACTTTTTCTCTGCCATGTTATTCTCCTCTATACGGCTATTGTTCACTATTAAGCCGTTTATTTTTACTCTGTCAAGCTCACGAATCCGTGCTTCGCAGGATATTCGTTCGCTAATGATGCAAGAAAAACAAATGTCTGCTTCGCAGCCGCTTGTTTTTCTTTGGCATCATTATATTTTACACCATTTTGCGCCCATTGCCAATAGGATAATGAGAAATGGAAGATTCAATACGTTCGCAAAACTAACCATATTATGTACCAAATAACAGATTACCGCAACTGCAATACTGATACTGTACGGATTTTGGGATTGTTTACTGGTTTTATAAAGGTAGGTGATAAAAATACTCAGATAACTGACTGTTCCAATAATTCCATGATTCACAAGCATTGTCAAAATCTCGTTATGGGCATTCGTCAGCCGTTCATTGCCAAAATACAGCCACAATTCATCTGCCACCTGTGGAATGGAATAGGCATAAGCAAAAAAACAGTCCTGCCCGACGCCCACCAGCTTTTGCAGAGGAGTCATCTGTGTAAGAAGCATTATTGCCGCACGGTATGTCATTCCGCGTCCGTTTCCCCAGGAATCATCTCCCCACGGCAGCCGGTCATAAAGCTCTGAAAGTTCCATACCTTTCGAAACACAAAGATAACTGTAAAGCATCATAACAGCCGCACCGGCAGCAAGAATCCCACCAAAAAATCCTAATCCTCTCCGAATCCATCTACCAGTCTGCTCTTTACGTTTCATCAAAATGGAGACTGCTCCCAGAAGCAGCCCTCCCACTATAAATAAGTAAATCGTCAGGCTTCCCCCGGTAAAATCCCCACACAGATTCTCCGTATCATACTGATATCCATCCGGAATAAGCATCCGCATAAGCCGGATGATCTGTGCCGATAAACACCACATTCCCCACAGAATCATCAGTCGCGGCATTCTTTTTTTTTCATAGGAAGCCAGCCAGAAAAGTGACGAAAATAAGCCCACAAAAAACAGAAACACACTACTGCTTCCCTGTCCGAATCCTGCTGTAAAACCCAGCAACGCAATTATTGCGCTAAAAGCTGACATTCCTTTTTCTTCTGATAAAAGAAAAAGCGATGCGCTCACTGCAGTAAAAATCACAAGATACCCGGTAAACCAGTTAATGTTGCCAAGAGTTGACAAAAACCCCGGGTTACGGATTTCCAATGGAATCAGATAAACGGAAAACCGATCCAGAATCCCCAGCAGGAAAATTACTCCGGAAGCGAATAGAGCATGATAAAGAATCCATTTGTCCGGCCACCACAAAAGCCGGATCATCAGATACAGCAGACACAATACCCCATAGAGCGCAAAGCCCATATTCCAGCCTTCTGTCCCGAACAATGCTTCCTTACGGTCTACCGCCAGAACATAGGTAATAAGCAGTGTTCCTGCAAATACGAGAATACTGACATCCGTGGCTTGAAGATGCAGACTTCTTTCTTTCAGTTCCCGGATCAGCTGGATCACGAAAAATAAAAGCAAAACTGCTGCCGTACTTAGGGAAATCCGGATCCAGAAGGAATACTTCGCTTTTCCGATCTCCAGATATCCTTCCTTCATATAAAAGGGATACACAACAAACAGCAGTAATAAATATGCAGTTACCAGTAGATTAGCCGTCTTTTTCATAATCCCCAGTATACCACAAAAATTTCAGGGTTTCACAAATAATTACCAGGGAAAGAGGTCCTTTCATCACTCCTGCAACACCAAACAGATGAACTCCGGCAAACACAGAAAACAAAATCCCGATCGGCCAGATTCCAACCTTATCGCCAATCAGCCGTGGTTCGAGTATTTCCCGGATCAATGCACACAATACGTACAGTCCAACACACACAATCGCTTTCCAGTATTCTCCGGTAAAAAAGTAAATTCCCCCGAGAGGAAGCAGCATAATTCCCGTTCCGATAAAGGGCAGCATATCCATAACCCCCGTCAGAAATCCATAGAAGATTGCCCCGGTCATGCCAACAAGACTTAAGGTAGCTGCACATAAGACGCTGATGATCAGCAAAATAATGAATTGTGCCCGTAGAAATGTTTTCAGGTAAACCACTACCTTCCGAAACACTTCCCGTATCCCCTGAAATTCCGGTGTCTCAAACTTACCGGCAATCTCTCCGTAATCTTTAACCAACAGCATTACTGCAATAAAAACAACAGCCAGAAACGCAAAGCAGGAAACCATGCCTTTCATATAAGTAACTGACTTTCCCATAACCATTGGCATAATATTCGTCTGGAAGTTATCGGTAAAAACCATGATCTGCCGGATCACAAAACCCTGCAGCTTCTGTCCATTGAGACCGGACAGCTTTTCCAGATTGTCACAGCAACAGGAAAGCGCTGTTTCCCAGTTGGAAAAATAAGCCGGAATCCGGCTCCAGAAATCGCCTCCTCCATTCATCACAACATAGCTGAAAATCCATAAAATCCAGATAAAAAGGATGATCCAGATCGCAAGCAAGAGCCCCGCTACGAAGGATTTCCTAAACCTGGTTCTTTGATGGACTCGTTCAATATATGGGTTCATTGCCCAGACAACCAGAAACGCTACTAAAAATGGCGTGACAAACGGACTGAGGTACTTCATAAAAAAATATGTGAGAAAAACCGTAAGGAAGAATTGTGTCGTTTTCTGATGAAAGAACTGCTGCATAAAAATACCCATACTTTCCGAAATGATGCAGGTTTTGTGCATCGACTGAGTTATAATCACAGAGATAGTATGGGTGAATGCTTTATATTCTATGCAGTTTTAGAGAATTTCTGAATCATATTCCTACGATCTCAACAGAAAATGCTTCGATCTGTACTGAGTAATTACAGAATTCCTTCGTTTAAAAAGGGGTCAAACAGTTCTTCATCCGGTTTCTTCTCAAAGACCATTTCCTTATGGGTAACCGGATGCTTAAAGCTAAGCTTATAGGCACATAATGCAACATTTTTGCAGCCAATATCGCGGCTTAGCTCCTTTGACCGTTCAGAACCGTATTTGCTGTCACCAAGCAGGGGCATTCCTGCATTTGACATCTGGGCACGGATCTGGTGATGACGCCCTGTCAGAAGCTCAATCTCCATAAGGGAAACCTCTTCTCCCTCTTCCAATACCATTAAGGTAGAACAGTGGCGGTAATTCAGAATGGCCTTCCTGGCATCCGGAAAGGTTGCGTTCACGATAAGGGACAGGTTTTCACGTCCATCTTTATACAAATAATCTTCGAGCGTGTCCCGTTCATGGATCGGAGTCCCATAAATCAAGGCATAATAAAATTTCTTCATGGTTCCGTTCGTAACCTGATTACTTAAGTCCGCTGCTGCCTTTTTATTCTTGGCAAATACCAGAACTCCCGAAACCGGCTGATCCAGACGATGAACCAATCCAAGATACGGCTCCTGAAAAGCCTGCTTCTTCACGGCATCCTTCCCGTTCTTCCCTGTCATTTCCTCTTTCTGTGCTTTCATCAGATAATTCTTCAGTTCACTGACCATGTCCTGCTGCCCGATCCGGGAAGTCTGTGTTGCAATTCCCGCCGGCTTATAGGCAACCAGAATGTCACTATCTTCATATAAAATGTTCTTCATATTTACACCTTTTGCATATGTTTTCACACCTTAAACCGATATCCCACACCCCAAATCGTCTCAATATACTGGGGTTTGGCGGAATCAAACTCGATCTTCTCACGGATCTTCTTAATATGAACGGTTACGGTTGCAATATCACCAATGGAATCCATATCCCAGATCTCGCGGAAGAGCTCTTCTTTGGTATATACATGATTCGGATGCTCAGCAAGGAAGGTCAGGAGATCGAATTCCTTACCGGTAAACGCCTTCTCCTCTCCATCGACCATAACACGTCTTGCCGTCTTGTCGATCCGAATACCACGGATTTCAATCACATCATTATTCTTATTGGAAGAGCCAACCAGACGATCATAACGTGCCAGATGGGCTTTCACTCTGGCAACAAGCTCGCTTGGACTAAACGGCTTCGTCATATAATCATCGGCTCCCATGCCTAATCCACGGATTTTGTCAATGTCCTCTTTCTTTGCAGAAACCATAATGATCGGAATGTTCTTCTCTTCACGAACCCTCTTACATACCTCAAATCCATCCAGCCCCGGAAGCATAAGATCCAACACTATTAGATCAAACTCTTCACGAAACGCGGTCTGCAATCCCTCATCTCCTGTATTACAGATCTTCACCTCGAAGCCGCTAAGCTCGAGGTAATCCTTTTCAAGATCTGCAATTGCTTCTTCATCCTCAATAATTAATATCTTGCTCATCGTTTCTAAATCTGTACCCTTCGGTACATTCTCCTTCCTGAATATATGTGTTGTTACTGCCGTAATCCATGTACATTATGATCCTATGCAGGTAGAATACCGTTTTCATATACCTGTTCTATCCCTGATACTTACGGATCACGAAATGCATGCACGTTCCCTCGCCCTCTTTACTGGTTGCCCAGATATATCCACCGTGATCCTCAATAATCTTCTTTACGATGCTGAGGCCAATTCCGCTGCCACCCTGTGCAGAGTTCCGGGAAGCGTCCGTCCGGTAAAACCGCTCAAAGATCAGCGGAAGATCCTTCGCCGCAATTCCTTTTCCATTATCTTCAATCTCAATCCGTACAGAATCGACTTCATCCAAAAGCCGGATATCAATTTTGCCCTTCGGCTTATCCATGTATTTCAGACTGTTGCTGATGATGTTATTGATCACCCTTTTCATCTGCTCCGGATCCGCAATAATCATGGTATCCTGCGTTACCAGATTGGAATAATCCAGCTCCACATTCTTGGATTCAAGATCCAGGCCAACCTCTTCCACACAGTCTCCGAAGTATTCTGCCACATTGATCCGGTGAAAATGATAAGGAATGCGGTTACTGTCAATTCCTGAATATACGGTAAGCTCATTGATCAGCCGGTCCATATCATTCGCTTTATTATAAATAGTGCGGATATATTTATCCATCTTCTCCGGCGTATCCGCAACACCGTCCATGATTCCTTCTACATATCCCTTAATTGCGGTGATCGGGGTTTTGAGATCATGGGAAATGTTGCTGACCAGTTCCCGATTCTGCTTCTCCGCAAGAATCTTCTCATCTGTGGACTCCTTCAGGCGAAGCCGCATATCTTCATAATTGCGATATAGTTCCCCGATTTCGCCTTCCAGATTTTCCGGAAGATGATATTCCAGATTGCCCTCCGCAATATTCTGCATGGCAACATTCAACTGATTCACCGGTGTAAACACACCTTTTCCAATCCATTTGGTCAGAAACCAGCTCGTAATAATCAGGATAATCACAATAGCTACAGCCATATCAATCAGCAGAATCTTCGAAGCGTTGGTATTACTTCTGGTAATGACAAAAAGGCTTCCTTCACTTCCATCCGGGAAGTAAAAATCCATCTGCCGGACCAGTTTGTTCATATTATCATAGTAAACACTATGACTGGTATCCTGTGTAATATTCTCTGTACTAAAATCCGGGAGACTGTCAAAAATAATGCTTGCCGCCTGTTCATTCCCCGCATAAAGAATTTCATCCTTTTTGCGAACCAGAATATAGGAGGAACGATTTGTTACCTCTTCATTGAGAGCGTCCAGTACCTCCGGATTCTCAAGTGCATCCGGATCTTCACTTAACAGCTCCTGTGCCTTTAAAAAAACCTCGTCCGAAATATGTCGTGAAGCCTGCGCCGGATCGATCATAACACTATAGTCGCTATTTCGGAATCCAAGCTCCTGCTGGCTTCTGGTCAGGTATCCTCCGATAAAAATGAATGCGGTAATTGTCAGAAATGCCGGTAATAATACAATTGTTAAAAAAGTGATAATTAAACGTGTCTTCAGTTTCATAGGTCTAGTATACCATAGGAAAAGATGGACGGTTACTAAAGATTTCATCAAATCTATAAAAACTTTATAAACTCAGTTGACAAATCTCAATTTTAGTTTATAATAAAAACAGTAATCATTACTGTTTCAGAAATGAGGTAACGAATGCAATTAAAACACAGCAGGCAGAGGGATTCCATTTTAGAGTTCCTTGCTACAAGAAAAGACCATCCAACTGCAGATGTTGTTTACATGAATGTTCGTGAACAGCTTCCCAATATCAGCCTCGGTACGGTGTATCGTAATCTTACATTGTTATCGGATCTTGGAGAGATTCTCCGGCTGCGGGTTGGGGACGGAACGGATCATTTTGATGCCGACACTTCTCCACACAATCATTTCGTGTGTAAGGAATGTGGAAGTGTCATCGATCTTCAAATGGAGAACATTGATTATATCAACGAAGCAGCGGCTAAGAATTTTGATGGCATTGTTCAGGGACATACCACTTATTTTTATGGAATATGTGGAAACTGTACCCGGAATCAAAAGGGTAAACAATGATTTTATGTAACAGATTGTTACAAGAGTAAGCATTAAGAAATTAAGAAAGAAAAGGAGATTAAGAGTATGAAGTATGTATGTCAGGTTTGTGGTTATGTTCACGAAGGAGAAGAAGCCCCGGAGAAGTGCCCTGTTTGTGGAGCTCCCGCAGATAAGTTTACTGCACAGTCCGAAGAAAAGGTATGGGCTGCAGAGCATGTTGTAGGTGTTGCACAGGGTGTAAGCGAGGATATCTTGGAAGACCTCAGAGCAAACTTTAACGGGGAATGTACCGAAGTTGGTATGTACCTTGCTATGGCAAGAGTTGCTCACAGAGAAGGTTATCCGGAAATCGGACTTTACTGGGAAAAGGCTGCATGGGAAGAAGCAGAACATGCTGCGAAATTCGCTGAGCTTTTAGGTGAAGTGGTTACCGATTCCACCAAGAAGAACCTTGAAATGAGAGTTGATGCAGAAAACGGCGCTACCGCTGGTAAGTTTGATCTTGCAAAGCGTGCCAAGGCTGCTAACCTCGATGCCATCCATGATACCGTTCACGAAATGGCTAGAGACGAAGCAAGACATGGCAAAGCATTTGAGGGTCTGTTAAAGAGATACTTTGGTTAAGCTACAAGCCGAGCAAGCTAAAAATAAAAACAGTTGAAGGCACTTGTGCATTATCAACTGTTTTTTATTTTTAGCTTATTGGGCGACAGCCCATCATGAAATAGCCCGCAGGGCTATGAATGGCTCGGCTATTTATTCACCTATTGGCTGTGTTTCTTTTTATGATACGGCGACAGCCGTCCATGAAATAGCCCGCAGGGCTATGAATGGCTCGGCTATTTACTCACCTATTGGCTGTGTTTCTTTTTATGATACGGCGACAACCGTCCATGAAATAGCCCGCAGGGCTATGAATGGAGCATGGCTTTTGTTTCATCCACCACAAATACCCTTACATTCTCTTCCATCTTATTCGCAATATCACTTAAGTGCTTAGCTTCCTCCGCCATTTCTATCATGGTGTTACCCACTTCTACCGCGGATGCAGATGTTTCCTCCGTACCTGCTGCATTCTCTTCTGCAATCGCCGTTAGATTCTGTACCACATCGACAACCTTCACTCTTGCCTGATCAAGCTGCTCCGTCTTATCTGCAATCGTTCGAATTCCCTCAATGGATTTCTGAATACCGTCATTTACTTCATGGAAGGACTCCTCTGTATTGGCTACATATTCATCCTGTTTATCAATGACCGCCTTAACATCCTTCATGGTATCTACAGACTTCTCAGAGTCTGCCATCAACTGATTAATAATATCCCCGATCTGTCTTGCGGATTCGTTGGACTGTTCTGCCAGCTTCTGAATCTGGGATGCAACAACAGCAAAGCCTCTTCCCTGCTCACCGGCACGTGCAGCTTCAATGGAAGCATTTAAGGACAGGAGATTTGTTTCCTCAGCAATATCTGTAATAATATCGGTTGCTTTCTTAATTTTCAGTGCAGAGGCGTTGGTAGTATTCGTCTGTTCATAAACAGTGTCAATTGCTGCTTTCGTCTGGTTGTTTACCTCATTAAGCTGCTTCAAAATATCCAGAGCCTTCTCTGCGGAAGAAAGCATTCCACTTGCACTGCTATGTAATTCCTCGATCTGCGTATTGGTTTCTTCAATCATGTTACCCATCAGAATAACATTCTCGGTTGCTGTCTGGGTTTCCTGTGCCTGGGAGGTTGCTCCCTGTGCGATTTCAGAAATTGCCTTTTCTACATCATTTACAGATGCTGTAATATGTGCTGCAGATTCACTCATGTCATTAGAAGCTTCAAATAACTCTTTGCTTTGTGCGGTAATACCATTTACAACCTCTACCATCTCCTGTCTCATATAGGTCAGCGCCCGTGCCATGGAACCTGTTTCATCGCGACGCTTACCCAGCAATTCCAGCTTCTCATCTGCACGGAAATCCATATCGGCAAGACTATATACTCGCTTGGATAACCGGACAATCGGACTGATAAACCATGTAATCATTATGTAACCAATTACCATAAATATAAATAAAGTAATGACACTGTAAACAATATCCTGCTTCACAAAGCTGTTTATCCCTGCAAGGAACTCCTCTTCATCTGCCGATACAATTACAATAAAATTCGAATTTTCTCCAATATAGTATGCCGCATATTTCATGGTGCCACGGAAATCATATTTAATAACTGCAGGATCCGGATGCTGTCCCTTCTCCAATCCGGCAAGCAATGATTTCACTGCTTCATTCTCTACCGGCTGTCCGATCTTATCCGCTGTTGGATGATAAAGCATTGTTCCATCTGCTGATACAAGATAACAATAACTGGAATCCAATCCTTTCACACTGACATTTCCGGCCACATCGCCAAGTGACTCTGTATTCATCACTTCATCCCATGTACGGGAAGTCAGCTCCCGATCAAGTCCGCGCCCTGTTAAAACTGCACTGTCTGTTAAATAATTCTCCGTGTTCGTGATTAAATTTCTCCGAACTCCCGGTACAAGTGCCATAAAACTCACTACGGTCATAACTGCCAATGCAATAACTAAAAACTGAATGAACTTGAATCTCATGGAATGAAAAAATCCTATTTTATCATTTGAACTGCTGCCTGTCTTCCCTACAGTTGCTTTGGTTTCATTTTGCACATTAATCATACTCTTACACGCTACCTTTCATTGCAATATCTATTGGTATATATTATCATAAAATAATTCGATTTGGAATTATTTTTGTGTATTTTTCACTATACACACATAGGAATTTAGTACTCCTGACTGTTACTATCTGTTGATAACTTCTTACTATTTTATCTTGACAGAAACGCATTTTACCAATAAGCTTAGAATTTGTATAAATGATAATCCACGAAAGCAGAGAGACTGCTTTCCTTTATGAGGAAAACGATGAAGAAAATCACTTTAAAAACAATTGTTGCTGCCATCGTTATGACACAAATGCTGGCGATAACCGCATGTGGAAAAAATAAGGATGCGGCCTTGGAAGAATATTTCCAGACCGAAGAAATGCAGAAAATGGTTCAGGAAGCTAAGGATAGTGTAAACGACTCCGAAATTTCCATCGAAATTCTTGCAGAGGGAAACACCTTAATTTATGAATATACCTTTGAAGAGGGGTCGATTGATGACTCCATGCTTGATGCAGTAAAGGAGCAGCTTGTTTCCGGGTGTGAGTCAGAAGCATCTACTTATGAGGGAATCGCATCCGATTTAAATGAGGAACTCAAGGTTGACAATGCCAGTGTCATTGTACGTTATCTCTACAACGGCGAAACACTTGCAGAGAGCGAATACACCGCGGACTAATTCCTGGTAATATACATAAGAGGTAACTATTCAGAACCCCTAATCCCGCTATAATTTATAATAGATACGCTGAATACGATAGATATGACAAGGAGATTTTCTATGGAAAAGAATTTTAAAGCAACCATCAATGCCTGCTTCATCGGCTACATAGTACAGGCCATCGTCAATAATTTTGTTCCCTTATTATTTTTGACCTTTCAGAGTACCTATGGTATTCCTCTGACAAAGATTACTTTATTTATTACGATCAACTTTGCAATACAGCTTGTGATTGACCTCTGCTCTGTGAAATTTGTGGACAAAATCGGCTACCGTGTCAGTATGCTGATTGCACACGGATGTGCCTTTGCCGGCTTCGTCCTGTTAACCATTCTTCCGGATGTGCTGCCGGATCCTTTTATCGGACTTCTGATTGCCATCGTAATCTACGCAGTCGGCGGCGGCTTACTGGAGGTACTTGTCAGTCCGATTATGGAATCCTGTCCGACCGATAACAAGGAAAAGGCGATGAGCCTATTGCATTCCTTTTACTGCTGGGGACATGTTGCCGTCGTATTGCTTTCCACGATCTTCTTCTCGATTGTAGGAATCGAGCACTGGAAGATCATGGCGCTTCTGTGGGCGATTATTCCATTATGCAACGGTATTCTTTTCTTAAAGGTACCAATTGCACCGCTGATTGAGGAAGGAGAAGAGGGTCTTTCTCTTTCACAGCTTGTTAAGAATAAATTTTTCTGGATTTTATTCCTTATGATGCTCTGCGCCGGTGCCAGTGAGCAGGCGGTCAGCCAGTGGGCTTCCACCTTTGCAGAACAGGGACTTGGTGTAACGAAGACCATCGGTGACCTTGCAGGCCCTATGGCTTTCGCCATCCTCATGGGAAGCTCCCGTGCTTTCTACGGGAAATTCGGTGACCGGATTGACTTGAACCGCTTTATGGCAGGAAGTACGATCCTGTGCATTCTTTCCTATTTGTGTATTTCCTTAAGTCCGAATCCCGTTTTCAGTCTGATTGGATGCGGACTGTGCGGATTATCCGTAGGAATCCTGTGGCCCGGCACATTCAGTAAGGCCTCTATAACCATCCGCAATGGGGGAACTGCGATGTTCGCCCTGCTTGCTTTAGCCGGTGATGTCGGCTGCTCCGGCGGTCCCACCCTCGTAGGCTTCTGTACCGGACTCCTAAATAATGATCTCCACTACGGCATCCTAGCGGGAATTGTTTTCCCGATCTGTATGCTGGTGTGCATTCTGTTCACCCTCAAAAAGCAGGCAAAAGCTGATTTATGATGATAGATAACGGTAATCAACGACACGCTTGGTCTTCTTCTCGCTCCTCTGCAGTGTACCAACCGGAACAGCAGTCACTTTCGGCGTCATACCGATACGGGACTTAAAGAGTTCACGGATATGTAATGTTGTCTTTTCAAAGTCCACACGGCCATCTACCTCTACCGTCAGAATCATAATATCTTTATTATTGTCATCATCGTGTGCAATGGTAATATGATATTCACTTAAAACACCATCCACATCCTGTAACAGTTCCTCCACCTGCTTAGGGAACATATTGACACCGCGAACCTTAAACATGTCATCACTTCTGCCTCCAATGGTATCAAGGCGCGGATAAGAACGTCCGCAGGAACACTTCTCCGGGATAATTCTGGAAAGGTCATGGGTACGGAAACGCAACAGAGGTGCTCCCTCCTTGACCAGCGTTGTAATAACAATCTCACCGGCCTCTCCGTCCGGTACAGGTACCCCGGTCTCCGGATCAATAATTTCAATATAAATATAATCATCCCAATAGTGAATACCATGCTCCTTCTCACAGTTGATACCAATGCCCGGACCATAAATCTCGGTCAGTCCATAGATATCATACAGCTCAATTCCAAGCTCCTGCTGAATGTATTCACGCATCTTCTTACTCCAGCGCTCAGACCCGAAAACACCCTTTTTCAGATAAATCTTATCCCGAAGACCACGCCTGTTGATTTCCTCGGCAAGCAGGAGCGCATAAGAAGAGGTCGCCGTCAATACTGTTGTTTTCAGATCCATCATCATCTGAATCTGCTTATCCGTATTACCCGGTCCCATCGGAACAGCCATGGCTCCAAGCTTTTCTGCTCCATTCTGGAAACCGATTCCGGCTGTCCATAAGCCATAAGCCGGAGTGATCTGAATACGGTCTTTATTCGTGATTCCTGCAGTCTCATAACAGCGTGCAAACATAATTGCCCAGTCATCTACATCCTTAGCAGTATAAGGAATAATGACCGGTTTTCCGGTTGTTCCCGAAGAAGAATGAATTCTCACAGCCTCCTCTTCCGGAACTGCCTGAATTCCTAAAGGGTACGCGTTTCTCAGATCGTCCTTGCTGGAAAAAGGAATTTTCTCAAAATCTTCCTGACTGCTTACTCCTGTAATTCCTGCCTTACGGTATACCTCTCCGTAAAAACTGTCAGACTTCAAAAGGCGCTTAATCTGTGCATCCACCTGTTGTAATTGTTTTTCACTTAATTTCATGGTCTGCTCCTGCCTCCTCACCAATATGAAATGCTTTTTTATTCAATTCAAGGAATTGTGGTTTAATCTGGTGCTCCATTTCTTCTATTAAAACTTCTGTGGGAATTTCAAGTCTTCCGCTTGCAGCAAGTGCACCCAATACAATAATATTAAAGCATCTTCCGGATCCTGCTTTCTCTAAAAGAGCTTCACCATTAAGTACAACACAGTCTGCTTTCTTTTTCAGATAAGCAATCATCTCTTTCCCATCATAACCGGTTTCATGCAGGGCCTCTGTGGTCGGCTTTACGGGTGTGCTGTTCACAATCACAACACCATCCTTTTTAAGAAAGGAAAGATTCCGTACTGCCTCTGCCGGCTCGAAAGCAATAAGAATATCCGCACCGGAACGTGGAATCAAAGGTGAAAATGCTTTCTCACCAATACGGATATGACTTGTCACAGAGCCGCCTCTCTGGGCCATTCCAATCGTTTCAGCTGAATGAACAATATTACCGCAGCGCATCGCTGCAGAAGCAATCAGCTTCGAAGCCAGCACCGTTCCCTGACCTCCTACACCACATAACAAAATATCCTTATTCATGGCATGCACCTCCTATCGCATGAACCGGACAGATCTGACTGCACAGTCCGCAGCCGGTACATAACCCTTCTTCAATCGTTACCCTGCCATCCTTTACTACAATTGCCGGGCAGCCGATTTCACGAATACATTTTTTACATCCAATACAGGATTCTCCGATTTTTACTGTTCCCTGCGGTTTTGTGATTGCCACACAGGGCGATTTGAAGATGATCGCCTTAACTCCCGGAAGTGCCGCGCATTCCCGAACAGCATTTACGGATTCCTGCAGCTTCAACGGATCAACCGTTATAACCTTTTGTACACCCATTCCTTCCAGAATCTTCGTAATGCTGACCTTCGCCACAACATCACCCATCATATTTCTTCCTGTTCCGGGATGTGGTTGATGACCGGTCATTGCCGTCGTGGAATTGTCAAGAATACAAAGTATCATATCTGCTTCATTATACAATGCATTCACAACTCCGGTCATACCGGATGCAAAAAAAGTGGAATCCCCGATAAATGCAAAGCAGGCAGCATCCCGATCTACCCAGTGAAAGCCCTGTGCCATGGTAACGCCAGCTCCCATACAAAGACAGGTATCCACCATATCAAGCGGCATGGCATTTCCAAGCGTATAACAGCCAATATCACCGCAGAAGTAACTTTTCTTACCTGCCATTGCCTTCTTAACTGCATAAAAGGAAGCCCTGTGGGGACATCCCGCACAAAGCACGGGCGGTCTTACCGGGAGAGACGGACTGTCAGATAAATCCATCTGCTCCGTTAGCATATTAATTCCAAGAAAATCTCCTAAAATCTTCCGCAGGGAGTCCGTAGAATTCTCTCCGCTTGATGTAATGTGTCCGGTAAGTTTTCCATATATTTTAATCGGAAGCTGATGCTTACCTGTCAGCTTGAGCAATGCATTTTCTATGTAAGGACTGAGCTCTTCCACACAAAGAACCTCTTCCACACCCTCTAATGCAGAAAGGACAAAGCTTTCCGGGAAAGGATATGGCGTTGCTATCTTACAGAAGCGTACCTCCGGATGATCCTGCAGGCATTCTTTTGCATATGCGTAACTGACACCAGATGCAAACACGGCTTTTTTGCCGCTGCCCTGCACGCTATTCATGGAATAAGAAGAAAAATCTTCTCCTATCTTCGGATTACGTTCCTCAATCATGGCATGGTTTAAAAAGGAAAGCCGCGGGAAAATTACCCATTTTGCGGAATCCTTAATAAAGCCCTCGTATTCCTTGTATCTCCAGCTTTCCGGAACCTCCACGGACGCATACGCATGACAGACACGCGTGGTCGGGCGAAACAAAACCGGTGTCTTATATTTCTCGGAGTAGGCAAACGCATCCTGTATCATTTGATAGGCCTCCTCCGGAGAGGCCGGATCAAAAACAGGAATTCGACAGAACTCCGCAAACATTCTGGTATCCTGCTCAGTCTGTGAGGAAATCGGCCCAGGATCATCTGCGGATACAATTACCATTCCCCCCTTAACTCCCACATACGCAAGAGACATAAGCGGATCCGATGCAACATTTAACCCGACCTGTTTCATTGTAACCAATGTACGTGCCCCGGAATAGGCTGCACTTGCTGCCACCTCCATGGCAGATTTTTCATTCACGGACCATTCAATATGAACGCTTCCATCGGAATACTTCTGAATATTTTCGAGAATTTCAGAAGAGGGAGTTCCTGGATATCCTGTCACCAGATTTACTCCTGCTGACAACGCTCCTAATGCAATAGCTCCGTTTCCCATAACATATTCTTTTTTCATTTACTTTTCTCCATCAGAATTGATTAGCTTACTGAGTTCCCGCATAACAAGCAGTTCACGGACTACCCACGGGGCTTTGGAAAGCTCCTTCACGTTCTCGTTACGGGCAATCATGTCTGAAAGCGGGAGCCAGCAGACCTTCTCTAGCGCCTCTCCCGCATAAAAGTTTTCAACCTCACAGAAATAATAATAGGAATCCATAACAAGAACTTCTTTGGACTGCCGTTTTGTCTTCTCATGCACCAGAAAGCCTTCCCGGATGCTGTCAGGCTTTACATGACAGCCCGTTTCTTCTAAGACTTCCCGCGTCAATGTCCCAAACAGGAACTCTCCCTGTTCCATACCGCCGCCCGGAAATTTACAGTCCCCCTGCTCTCCCAGAATCACCAGATATTTTCCATTTTGACAGATGATGCCCCGGACTGCTGTGCGTCCCATGAAACTTCCGTCATCAATACCTTCCGGTAAATTCAATGTCAGCTCCTGCATGTTTCTTCTCCATATCTAACGTATGTTATAATGATTCAGAATAGACAATATGTTAACTATTCAGAGCCATATGTTATTATCCTGCTTCGCCATCTTCCTGTCCCTGCTTCCAGTAAAAATCACGGAACTCTGCCCAGTTTTCCTGCTCATCTACCGCGTATAAGCCCATGACAACTCCGGTAAAGCCTCCGGCAACCTCGGAGGAGAGATATTTCGCCTGCGCCCTTCCAAGAGATACCTCTTTTGCTCCGTCAATTACATAGAACTCATAGTATTCTTCTCTGGTTACCACCTTAAGCCGGACGGCCTGCTGTTCTGCATCCGAAGCCTTTTCAAATGCATATTCGCCTGCTGTCATAATGGCATCCCCGATATGGAACCGAAGCACCGCTTTGATTCCTTCTGCGCTAACACTCCGGAAAAGATCATAATGCTGCTGCTCATCCATATAGAAGGTAACTCCCGCTTCCTTTGCCTTTCCGGATACGGAAACAGTAAGCTCACTGTCAAACTCCGACTGCCGAACACCGATAAAGGTCGGGGTATCCGCCTCTTCCAAGGTGGTTTGGGTTCCCTTTAAGCGGAACTGCTCTTTGGAGCACTCATAATTTTCCTTATGGTAATCTCTTAAATAGATCCAACGCATACTCTCATATCCGGCTGTCTCATTCCAGAAATCCTTTTCAAAGGAAATGCTGTAGTCTGTCTTCTGTTCTCCCTCGATCGGAAGTTCCATGCAGTCCGTAACGATTCCGGTACGTGCATGCGCCTCTTCACCGGCGGTAAACCAGCCATCTTCGCCAAAATAAGCCGGTGTCAGATATACCTCACGTCCGAGCTGATGATAAGGCTGCCAGATTCCAAGCTGACGGAAGCCAAGGCAGACAATATAATAATTGCCATTCTTATCCTGAATGAGATCCCCATGTCCGATTCCCTGAATTCTGCTTAAATTGCCGCCCAGATTCCGGTTCGTAACCACCGGATTGCCGGCATAGGATTCAAACGGGCCGAACGGATCTTTGGATCTTGCATAGGTGATCATATGGCCATATTCCGTGCCGCCCTCCGCTGCCATCAGATAATACCAGTCTCCGATATGATACAGATGGGGAGACTCTAAGAAACGTCCACCGCTGCCGCTCCAGATTGGAATGGATTCGGTCAGCTTTTCTCCGGTTTCTGCATTAATCTCGCACTGGAAAACCGCCGGATTACCGGCTTCATCGTTTCCATTACTGGTAAAATATACCTTTCCGCCATCAAACAGAAGTGAGGGATCGATACCTCCCTGATCTACGAAAATCGCTTCTGACCAGTCTCCTGCAATGTCCTCTGTCCAGACATAGAAGTTCTTACCGAACGTATTATTATTCGTTACCATATAAAAACGACCCTCGTTATAACGGATCGTCGGTGCAAATACACCACCCGAGCTTGGCACGCCATGGAGCTCTACCTGACTTAACTTCGTCAGGCAGTGTCCAACCTGCTTCCAGTTCACGAGATCCTCACTTTCAAAGATCGGAACTCCTGGGAAAAACTGGAAGGAGCTGCAAGCCAGATAATACTTGCCATTTGCTTCACAAACACTGGGATCCGGATAAAATCCCTTTACAATCGGATTCTGTACTTTCATCCTATTTATCCTTTCTTTGTAGTCGTTCCATAACTTCACAGCTACCCTATAAAGCTCATTGATTTGTTCTATACCTTCACAGTTACAGCACAGAATTCATTCGTCTATCTTTTCACAATCGCCACGCCATATTTTTCAAGCGTAAGTGTATCGCCCTTTGCATAGGCCTTATCGGTCAGCAGATCGGTTCCTGCCTCTTCCATCACAATTTCCTTTTCCTCCTGTGTATGATTCAACAGGAACAGGAACTCTCCGTTGTCATTGTAACGAACTGTTGCCTCAATTCCTTCCGGTGTCTTTGCAACCGGCTTAATTCCAAGGCTTTCGCAGATATCGCCAAGGTATTTCTTATAAAACTCTTCATTGGAACGTGCACCTACATAGTAACCTTTACCCTTACCAAACTGATTTTCGGTCAGCACCGGCATGCCTGCGTAGAAATCGCTCTCATAGGAAGCCACTTCTTTTGCACCGCGAAGATGCATCAGGTCACAGAGAAGACCTGCCGGATAGCGCTTTCCTTCATAAACAAAGGAATTGTTCTCTTCCGGAGGAAGTGCATCGGATTCCTCTACCCAGATGCCAAGGATATCCTTGAGTCTGCCCGGATAGCCGCCAAGAGTAACCAGATCATGATCCTCTACATAACCGCTGAAATAAGTGGTAAGGAAACTGCCGCCCTGCTGCACATATTCACGGATCTTCTCATCGAATCCGTCCTTGCACATATAAAGCATCGGCGCTACCACTAGCTTATAGGAAGAAAGATCATCCTCCACACTGACAAAATCCACGGAAATATTCTGCTGGAAGAATGCCTTGTAATAGAAGCTTACTTCCTTCGTATAGTTGATTAACTTACTCGGGCCTGCACTTAATTCTGCTGCCCACCAGTTATCCCAGTCAAAGACAATCGCAACATCTGACTTTGCTCTTGCACCAAGCGTTACACCCTGCAGCTTATCCAGTTCTTCACCAAGTGCGGTAATTTCACGGAATACTCTGGTATCAGCTGTTCCCACATGCTCGATCACACCGCTGTGATACTTTTCGCAGGCACCCATACTTCTTCTCATCTGGAAGAACATCACGGTATCCGCACCATGTGCAACCGCTTCATAACTCCATAATCTCATTACGCCGGGTCGTTTTAACTTGCAGTAAATATGCCAGTTGCTGACTCCCGGTGTCTGTTCCATCAGTGCAAAGGACTTGCCTTGCTTAAGTCCGCGCATCAGATCATGATTCATGGCAGCATCTCCCGGTACGGCATCATATGCCGGATAGTTATCCCAGGAAACAAAGTCCATATCCTTCGCCCACTTCTGATAATCCAGATGCTTATAAGCACCCATGAGGTTTGTGGTAACCGGAATATCCGGTGTGATCCGTTTTAAGATATCCTTTTCCATATTAAAGCATTCCAGCATACTGTCAGAATTAAAACGGTCATAATCAAGGGAGATTCCCTGGAAGTTCGTGCGGATCTGTCCATCCCACAGAAACTCTTCGGAAAGCATGTTGCAGGCTACCACATCGTCCCAGTCATACATCGTGTGACTCCAGAATGACGTATTCCATACACGGTTCAGCTCATCGAGAGTACCATACTTCTTTTTCAGCCATTCACGGAATGCCTTTTCACAATTTTCACAATAGCACCAGCCGCCAAATTCATTGGAAACATGCCATGCAACAATATTATCATAATCCTTGTATCGCTCTGCAAGCTTCTCCACAAGAGCAGCCGCATACTTACGGTAATTCGGGCTGTTCGGGCAGGAATTGTGCCGTGAACCGAACTTTCTCTTCATCCCGTTGTGCTCAACTCTGAGAATATCCGGATACTTTCTTGCCATCCATGCCGGATGTGCTCCGGTAGAGGTTGCCATGCAGACCTTTAATCCATTCTCTTTCACAAGCTTCATAATCTTATCCAGTTTACTGAAATCGTAGGTGTCCTCATTCGGCTGCAATGCTGCCCAGCTGAATACATTTAAAGTCACCACATCGATATGTGCCTTATGAAAAAGCCTCATATCCTCTTCCCAGATTTCCTCCGGCCACTGCTCCGGATTGTAATCCCCGCCATATAACATCTTCTGTACCTTCTTGCTTTCAATCATGTAATGATCCTCCTGCTGTTGTTTTTGTTGTTATTTTTATTCCGCTTTTAACATGATATCTATGAATTGGGTAACTAACTATTCAGAATAGTTAGCAAACTCAAATTCTTTCAGTTTTACTTTACCTTCTAACTGGATGGTAATGGTTTTTACCGTAGAAAGCTCCGGGATCTTCTCTTCCAGTGCCACTTCATAGAACCGGAAGCCCTTCTTTTCCGGCAAAGGCAGTACCCGGTCAACCAGTATGGTCTTATGATTCTCGTCCTCTGACAGGACACGGATCCTTGCTTCCTCCAGAACACAGGCAGTAAATTTGAATTTCGATGCCTGTTCTTCAAAGAAAAAGTCACGGTATACGAGCTCGCCTTTTACCTTTCCGTCTTCCAGTTTCTGTACCTCGTCCGGTGCTTCTCCCGGCTTTCCCGGAATCAGGCATGTTTCTCCATGCTCTGCATGTCCCAGTGTTCCTTTATGAATAAAGCAGTTCGTATAATCATCATACTGAATAGCTTCGGTCACGTCAAACGGATTCCGCACACCTGCTCTCTCACCTTTCAGAACCAGTTTCCTGCTCTGCCGGATATCCACCGAGGAAGCTCCTACTTCAAACAGATATCCACCATCTTCAAGCATCATCCGTCTGGAAATCACATCGTAATACCGAAGCTCCTCTTTCTTAACCGATAACGTTACAACCTGCGTTTCACCGGGCTTCAGATTCTTTACCCGGACAAAATCCCTTAGCTGACGGATCGGGCGTACTACTCTGGAATCTTCCTTATGGACATAAAGCTGGACAACCTCATCTCCTTCACAGTCACCGGTATTGGTAATGGGAAGCTGAATCCGGATCTCGTCATCCTTCTCTTCTATGTTCAGCTCTCCATACCCGAACTTCGTATAGGACAGACCATAGCCAAACGGGTAGAGCACCTTTCCATCAAAATACTGATAGGTACGCTTTCCCTTAATGATATCGTAGTCATTGATATCCGGAAGATCCTCGTCTTTCTGATACCAGGTCATTGGAAGACGTGCTGCCGGATTCGTCCGTCCGCTCAATACCTCTCCGATACCCGTTCCAAGCTCCTGCGAACCGGATGCTGTATACAGAATCGCCCTGGCCTTCACGTCCAGATCCACAATGGAATACGGATAATTTGTTACCAACACGATTACGGCATCAGGCTTTACCTTCAATACCTCATCTGCCAGCCGCTGCTGTGCAGGAGGTAGTGCCAGTGTGGTACGGTCAATCTCTTCCTTACTGTTAATCACCGGATTTGATCCCAATACAACAACTGCCCTGTCTGACTTTCTCACGAGCTCCAGCACCTCTTTCAGACCATCCTCGACAATCTCCATCCGGACATGAACCGGCTCTCCTTCGGATACGGCATGAGAAATAAAACCAAGCTTCTCATCATCGCCCTCGCCAACTGCCATATCACCATTTTTAATTACAGCAAGATAACCTTCCCGATCTACTGTCACCTGCCGTCCATTCCAACTGTTTAATAAGTAAGAGCCATCCGGCTGCTCCCGGAAATTCCACTGTTCCCGGATAAACCAGCGAAACGCTTCCTTCGAAGAAGCAGTAATGAGATATGATCCCTCTTCCAGAAGCACAAAACGGTCATTGCTCGTTGCCTGTAAAGTCGTATTCCCGCATCCCCAGTCGGTAAAAAGAAAGGTCTCAGCCTGTTCCTTTTCTCCCAGATACAGACGGTTATCCGCATCCAGTGCCACATACCTTCCATCTACAGATAACTGTATCTTCGATAATCCGTTATGGCAGGATACCTCTGCTTCCGGAAACTCCCTGCGAATTCCTTCTGCCGGTGTTACCGCATAGGGTGGAACTCCAGAATACCAGTCCTTGTACCAGACATCTGCGAGTGGTCCAACCACTGCAATCGTTCTTAATGCTTCGCAGCCTGTCTGCGGATGATCTACCCTCACGGAATCCTGTGGTTCCGGCTTACCGGTATCCCATTTCCACGGAAGGATTCCCTCATTCTTCAGCAGAACAACCGATTCCTCCGCCATCCTGCGGCAGAGCCCCTGATGGTCTTCATTGTTCACAAATTCCTCGCCCATCTCACGATAAGGACATTCTCCACTGCCATCAAACAGTCCCAGACGAATTCTGGTACGCAGGGAATTGCGGATGGAACGGTTCAGATCCTCCTCATTAATCAGCCCCTGCTCATAAGCATCCTTGGCTGCCTGATAAACCAGCTCCGGATTGTCAGAGAATCCATCAATTCCTGCCTTCAGACTGTATGCCAGTGACTCTGCATGTGTCGAAAAATAATGATGAAGCTCCACCGTCTGCTCAAAATCACCGCCATCACAGACCACATGCCCCGGAAGTCCCCATTCGCCCTTCACGATATCCAGAACCTCATGATTCAGAATTGCCGGAACTCCGTTAATCTCATTATAGGAGGTCATAACTGCCTCCGCACCGCCCTCTGTGATTGCCTTACGGAACGGCTCCAGATAGTATTCGTGCTTATTTCTTTCGTCAACGGACGACGATGCCGTAGCACGATCCTTTTCCATGTTGTTCGCATAAAAGTGCTTCAGTGTTGCTGCACACTGGATATAGAAGGGATCTTTACCCTTCATCCCCTTTATATATGCGGATGCCATCTTGCCTGTAAGACACGGATCCTCACCATAAGCCTCTTCCGTTCTGCCCCATCTCGGATCACGCTCCATATCGATGGTTGGCGCCCAGCGGCTGAGGCTTCCTCCGTTATTTCTCTTATACAGTGCTCTTGCTTCCTCTCCGACTGCCCGGCCACACTCACGTATCAGCTCCGTATCAAAGCTTCCGCTCATTCCGATCGGCTGCGTAAAGGAAGTGGTCGGCTCCGGCTCTCCTGCATCAAACGCCTGATCATGGCGTGCCTGAACCCCATGTGCTGCTTCTCCCCCAACGAAGGAAGCTTTGATTCCCATGCGTTCCACATCCGGAATCGCATTTGACAGACAATGAAGCTTCTCCTCCAAAGTCAGCTCCGAAATCACTGCCTCGATCCGCTCATCTACGGAAAGTGTATTATTCCATAATGGAAAATCCCTGTTTGCCCCCATTGCTATGCCCTCCTTATGTCAACAATACGAATTTAAAAAAGAGAGGATAAAAATCCTCTCCTAATTATAAATAAATTCTGTTTTTTTGTCATCTCTTTCCCTAGAGATTTTTCTGCGAATTTTCAACACGAATTGTTAACGCCAACTCTATTTTTCTATTGTTGCACTGCCTCAATAACAAGCCTTGCGTCATTACCGGAATATTCACAGGTAACCAGATCAATTACCGGCTTTTGTAAATCATCCTGAGCCTCAGTGAAATCCAGATCCTCGTATTCCTTCACATAGATATCAGAAATTTCATATACATAAACCTTTGTTTCGGTAATGATGTAAATATTCCTGCATTCTTCCCGGTAATCCTTATCCTGCCAATATTTCATCAACGGCTGGAACATACTTCCGTCACGCATATGGTGGCCGTAAACAACAGCTCTTCCCTTTTCAAAGGGATCTGTCTGTGTACTATCCACAAAGATCGCTCCGCTCTTAGCCTCTGCACCATCTACTGCATGTGTCAGATAATATTCGTCCGTTGAAGTAACCACCGGATAACTGATCTTTCCGTCACACGCATAAATCCATGCCACACAGTCCTGATTCACTTCCTTTAACACAGCAAAATCAACAATCGGAAGTCCCT
Source organism: Bacteroidaceae bacterium (assembly GCA_963650485.1). Classification (GTDB taxonomy): domain Bacteria; phylum Bacillota; class Clostridia; order Lachnospirales; family Lachnospiraceae; genus Suilimivivens. The sequence continues at coordinate 40,217 of CAVJLN010000013.1, read as the reverse complement.
TCTCCTGACAATAATCCTCTATCGGATCAGACTCCTCCACGAAAGACTCTCCGGAACTTTCTGCCGACTCTGTAAGAACCTGCTCTTTAATCGTATCATTATGCTTTCTCATTTCATAATACCGGACACAGATAAGAATCAATGTCACCAGGCATATCATACACAGGAATCCCAGAATGTAACGAAGCAGATCCCCTGCTGTAATGCAACATGTTCCCTGTCTTTCGCCTCTATTCTCCCAGCTGCCGTCTTCCATGATACGTTTTTTACGCTTAGTATTCTTCAATAATGTGAGGAAAAGGAACAAAAAGCCTGATATTCCTGCACCAATCAGAGTTAACAGGAATGACGAATCATCTCCTGTGCGGTAATGCCAGATCGTTGGTGATGACGAAGCCTTCGGCGATATCGATGGAATCGGTGAAGGCTTCTGAGCGGATTCCGCCGATGGCTCCGGTGATGATTCAGGAACCGGAGTTGGTCTATCACGCTCACATCCTAGCTTCAGGTCAATCGTTAAATCGTAGATCCATTTTAAATCACGTACTCCGTCTACTTCCGTTTCAATCAGTGTCGGTAACGAAATGATATAAGGAACCGTCCGATAGGTTGCATTTCCAGCCCTCACCGGACTAACGCATACCAGATATAAGCCTGCCTCCATATCGGAACAGCTTCCTTCATTGTCTGTAATCGTCAGCTCATAGCTTGGGGCTGTCTTCGGAATCTGCTCCCAATCACTCACCCGAAGATAAGAAGCCGCCTTGCGGGCAAGAGCTTCAAGCTCTTCGGCTGTCGTCGCTGTAGACAGACGCTCCGCATACAAATCCTCATATCCGGGAACGGATCGGTATCTTCCGTACTCAGTGATTTCTGCAATACGATAAAGCCTTACCTCTATGCTCTGCACTTTCAGCTCCTCCCGGTATGCTGACGGAATCTCCAGGCTGACCGAGCATCTGCTTGCGACATCTACATTTTCTGCCGCATAAGAATCCATCGACTGTGACATCAGCAAAGAAAGCAGCAATACCACAGGCAGTATGGATCTCAGTAACTTTTGGTCTTTCCTGTTCTTATTCCTCAGTAAGCGTACGATCAGCAGCGTAACCGTCATGCAGACAGCCGTAATACCAAGCCCCAGACAGATCCACATGAAATAATTGGTATGCACGCTCTGAACAACCTTCGTTTCCTCAACAACCACCTGTTCCTCCTCATACGGCACACGATGTCCTCTCACCAGAAGCCGGTGCGAATTAATTCCATACGGTGTACAGGTTACCAGGGTCACATAATCCTTTCCTTCCTCTACCCCCAGTGCTTCCGTATCGGATGGCTCTACCGTCAGAATCTGATCTACCTCATAAGCCAGAACATCATCTAGAATATAAAGAAAAAACTGATCTCCCTCCTCCAGCTGATCAATATCGGTAAATAGCGATGCTCCCGGAAGTCCACGATGCGCCGCAATTGCAGAATGAGTTCCCTCTCCTCCGACCGGAAGGGAGGAACCCTGGATATGCCCTGCTCCATTTTGGAGAACATCCTCAGAGGTGGTATGATAAATGGGAATTCTCTCTCCGATTTTGGGGATGTAAATATAGCCCATCATACCATCCTCATTGATGTTCAGACAGGACATATATTCCTTATCCTCTTCTGTCATTCCTTCTGTCTGAATAAAGCTGTCCGGAATGATAATCGGTGAAAGAGCTTCATTGTATGCATGCGCCCGCTCCCATTCATCGACCAGTCCTTCATCCACGAATTTTTCATTTGCAGCCTGCTGGTATTCCTGAAATTTCAACTTGTCGTTATACTGATTCCACTTGTTAGAAAACCAGGGATAAAACAATATGGCAAGGCCAATAAGAAATCCGACTGCCATTATGATTTTTAAAAAAATCCGAAAAGAATTTTTCATCTATTGACCCTCCCATATTGATTACTGTTTATTCTTTTTCTTTCCTAACGCAATAAATACAGAACCGAATACTGCCATCATAACCACTGCAACAATCGTAATTACGATAATACCAACACCACCGGTTTCAGGAAGCTGAATCATTGGTGTATTGTTGATCGCATATGTACCGTTTTCAGAAAATGTAATAGCTCCTGCATCATTTTTCTCGTACTTAAAGGTAAGGGAATTCGTATCCCCATCACCGATCTGAACCGTATAATTCTTTAATTCACCTGTCATTTCATTATATGTAGGATTAATGACTATCTTATATTCCGTCTTATCAAGTGCATAACCAAGTGGTGCCTTTGATTCCTTCAGATAATAGGTACCTGCATCAAGACCTGTTGCCGTAAGCTTACCTCCATTTTTGGAAATAATGTGGTCATTCTTTGATTTGGTAGGATCCAGCTTTCCTGCATCGTCAAAATACAGAACGTTTTTATTTTTATCCAGAATCTGGAACTCCGCTCCGTCCAGTTTCACCTTATTTTCCTCAACCGTAGTCGTTTTCACTCCATATTTTGTCACTTCAGTTGTTTCCGTTGAACCGGTTCCATTCACCAAGGTATCAATACCAAAGGTATAGTGATATGTTTTACTTTCCTTCGGCTGACTTAAATCATCAGAACCCGGTGTACTTGACCAGCGTATGGTTGCCACATTCAGGTCAGAATCAAAATTTACTTTTGCATTCTCCGTTACCTCTGCCTGATATGTAATTGCTATCGTTTTATTCCTATATTGATAGATATCTGCTCCCCTCAAATCCAGCGTAAATCCTGATGTATCCGTTGTGAAGTTGGTGTTATCGCAATTTTTGCTATAATCTGCTAATGTTGTGCCTTCAATTTTGATAGAATCTGTATCAAGCTTTAATCCATTAGAAAGTGTATCACTGATTACAAACTGGGTACCAGCCACGTTCCAATCATCTGCATAATTCGGAACCGTCACTTCAATTTTAAAATCAACCTTATCACCAATGCTGGCATCTCCATGCTTTGAGCCTGTTTCATTCTCTACTACGGTTTTCTCGATAGATGGCTCACTGGATTTCTTAACAGCAAAGGAAATAGATTCCGGAAGATATGCCTTTCCATTTTCATCGTATTGATAATTTGCCGGATAAATATTAAAATTATAGGACACTGCCGCATCCTCCTTATAAGCAGTAATAACATACAATCCGGGCTTCACACCGCTAATAATATAATTTCCGCTTCCATCTGTGCTTGCCTGATATACGGTTCCGTCTACAACAGCTTTCCCTTTTCCATCATGATTGTTCGTAACCATAGAAGAATTCAGGTTTGTATAAATCCATACAGAATCATCAGCACTGAATTTTCCCGACTTCACGGCTGCTTCAATTTTTGCTTTTCCCTCTGAGGTATACTTCCAATAGTGGTTGCCGTTTTCATCCACATCGTCAAGCGCAATTGCATATGCATGCACTTCAGAACCTTCCTCAATCCCACTGATAATAAACGTCGTGGTTGGAGTCGTTTCCTCTGCCTTTACACTGACAGCCGGCAGCATCGCCCCCAGAGTAACAGCAAACGCCATCACAATGGCTTTTACTCTTTTCAAATACTTTTTCATGTTTTCTCTCCTTTTTCATGTGTCATTTGCATGACCGGTTTTGTTTTGAGTTGCCTTTTATATCATCACTCCCTGTTTTCATTGTGGTGATTCTTTTCCCAAAGGAAAATTCCAATCAGCAGACTTCCATATAACAAAAGCACACTATAGAAAAGCAGCGGATACATTCCTCCTTTTCCGGTCTGCGGCATTTGATATACTGTCTCATCCACAATGGAGAGTGTTAATACCCGGTTTGCTGCATCATAAGATGCTCCGGTATACGCTTCTCCGTTTCTGGTTACTGTCGCTTCGGTGCCATCCTCACCGATTACTATTTTGATATCATCCATCTGGGTATATCCCATTGGTGCACAGGTTTCCCTCAGAAGATATATTGTATTACAGGAGAGCGCTAGCGGTTCTCCGTTTTCATCCGCAAAGACAAGCGCACCCTTCTGTTGACCATCTGTTCCATCTGAGCTGGTAACCGAAATAAGCTCTGTCTCTGTTTCTGCCTCCTCTGTCGTATCTATCCGGTATAACGTAAACTTTGCTCCGTCAAGCCGCAGTGCATCGATTTCCTGTGTACCATATTTCGTTGCCTGCAAATTCCAGACAGGCGGCTTCTTTTCATCATAAATCTGAAATACCAGCGTATTGTCTTCCAGGGAAGCCTTCCATGAACCATGCTCTGTGCTTCCCTCGTTGGAAGTCACCACGCCCTGGGATAAGAGATCGTTCTCATTGATCCATATACTGCCATTATCATCCACCTTAAGCGAAATCTTCTCATCCATCCGGTAATAACCATCCGGTGCCAGTATTTCTGCAAGCTGGTAATTTCCGCCATTGCTGATTGTGAAGTCCGAACCATTCTCATCCTGAAGAACACCCTTCCCGGAATCATCCGTGATACAGGAAGCTTTCTTTGCCGCTGTTTCATCCGTGGTCTGTAATTCAAACTCAGCTCCTGCAAGGGGAATGGTGTACTCAGCATCCTCGTACTTCTCCACACGAAGCCTGTAATCGATATTTTCAATAATTTCAGAATCGGTATTTTTGATATTTAAGACAATCTCCCTTTCCACAAGCTTTCCTGTATCATGATAGGAACTGTTAATTTCCTGCTCTGTAGATGACAGAATCTTGTCATTCGCACGAACCTCTACGACCGATACCTCCTGACCGCTTTCTTCATTGAGCTTGTGATAAATATGCAGATTTACCACCTGTTCGCGAAGTACATATCCATCTCCCGGTGTCTGCGTTTCCTTCAGCTCATAAATACCATCATCGATCATCAGCTTGCCATCTTCGCCTGTAAGATAGATATAGGTAATACCATCATCTAGTCCTTTTGCTGAGTCTCCGGTCATAGCACTGCTGCCGATCACCTCTGGCGTTTCCAGTTGATTTCCATCTGCATCATGTGTACGTACTAACTGAAACTGCGCATTATTTAAAGCTTCTCCGGAGGACATATCCTGTTTCCATAGCTTGATACTATAGTATTCCTTATATGGCTCTGATGGATCTGCACGCTCCACATAAATCAAATAGTTATAATTCTGCATCTGGCGCTTATTTCCAGGCGAATCAGAGGACTGGATTAATAAACTTTGACCCATGACATCAATATACGAATACTTTTGACTGTATTTATCTGCCTGGTAGGATGGCCAATTTGCAGGTGCGCCATTGCTGTCCAATTCGTTGTTATCGGGATCAAAGCCTGCGGATACCATAAGCCCTTTGGTCGTATTAATAAAATAACTGCTATAAGTGTAAAATTCCTCCTGCGATATCGTTACCGAGCCGGTTCCTTCTGTCTGTGTCACATTTTCAACCACAGTATGTCCCGGACAAACGGCACTGCTGTTCGGATACGCCGAATCAATGTCGATATATCCATCACCGATTACCACGAGTCTCCCGGTAATCTTGATAAAATGCGTCGTTGTGCTCGCCCAGTTGTTCTGGTTCAGATAGACAATACCATCGATGTCTATAACGCCCTCCATTCCCAGGTATCCGTAATTATAAATAGCATTCGGTCCATCCAGACAGCGGATGGTAGCCTTTGGCTCACCGCCATCGCTCTGTTTTGTTCCACCCTTCAGATAAAAGTAACCGGGACCATCTCCGCTATCGTCAATATATACTGCCGAGCCGGCAGGTGCATAACAATCCTCAATGGTTCCACCATACATATGAAATATGTTTTTCTTTCCGGAAAACATGCCTCCAACGTAAACAGCACCTCCGTATTGCGTTGCCTCAAAATTCCGTATACAGCCACCATACATATTAAACGTATGGTTTCCCATATTACTGCGGCCAAGCTCTATGCATCCTCCCAGCTGTCCTTTGGACGTCACCTTTGAGCCATCCAAAGTACCACCATATAAGTTTATGGTTCCGCCACCATATCCCCAGATTAACTGGCGTGAAGCGTAAATAATCCCTCCACCGACACTGTCTTTTATGTTGATCACGGCCTTATCCCCGTTTAACATAAAATAGGCACCATTCGCCATGGTCAGGCTGTGTCCATTCAGGTCAATCGTCAAGGTCGCGGAAGATAACTGGCATTGACCGCTTGCCGTTGTATCTGCGTCCAGTACAATCTCTCCGCCATTGTTATATTGGTTCAGATTAATATTCCCGGATACATTAAGAAGCTCTATTTCCGGATGTAAGAGACTTTCCAGCAGTATTTTCAAGGCTTCCGAAACATAAAGCAGCTTGTCTTCGTCTGTCATATCTTCATAGCCTTCCAATTCCTCTAACTCCTCATAAATATATGGAAGCTCTTCCTCCAGCATAAGCAATACTTCATCTTCCTCCACTTCATACCGGAGTAATATTTCATCTACGAAGCCTCTGATTTCCAGAATGTCGGATGCAGAATAATCCTGCACCATTCTGACAATCTCCACAATTTTACGGAAGTTTTCTGTAATGTATCCATCCAGTGTTTTCTGCATAAGCTCCTGCATGAATTCCTCTGTCGTGCTTTCCTCTTCCAGAAATTCATACAAGGCCTGCTTCGATTGAAACCCACCCTTTGTCAAAAGTTCCTCGATGACCTGCTGCAATTCCTCTTCTGATTTATCCGCATATCCATCCATTCTGCGAAGGAACTCCAGAAGCTTCTCTTCTTCTTCTCCGGCTTCGCCCTCTGCTTCCGGCTCCGGACTCCGGCTCGGAGTTGCAGATGCTTTCTGGAGCTTTTCCCCGGTAGTCTCCGGGCTCTGTGATGA
>CAVJLN010000013.1:0-33132 GCA_963650485.1 Bacteroidaceae bacterium | reverse complement strand
TGATGGTCTGGTTCTCTGCTTCACTGTTCATTGAAACGGCATTTATTGAGAATACATTTGCCAGAAGGCATACACACAATATAAAGTTTCCTATTCGTCCTAATACTGTTTTTTTATGATTTCTCATGACTTTTCGTTCCCCTGCTCTGCTTGCCTTACACTTCTTCCCAAAGGTTATTCCGTTACAAAATCCTTCCCAATCAATCCAATTTCCCTTGCACACCTCTGATTGTTTTCAGACTCTTCCGAAATCTCCAGAATGGAATTATTCAAATCCACCACACTGGTTGTTACAGATACAATGGCCTCTGCCCTTTCTTTCAGGGACAGGCTGATGTTCTGCATATTTTCTGTAACTCCGAGCATTTCATCATCTACATGCTCAACCTTCTCATTGATGTTGCTCATCATCTGCTGGATTTCTTCTGCATCGGTATTGTAACGGTCTGCCATCATACTGAAACCGTCGTAATCCTGGCGGATATTTTTTCCCATGTAATCGAGCATCTGTGCTGCACCTTCTGCCAGATTTGAAACCGTTTCCGTCATCTGATCATTTAATTGCCGGATCGCGTTGGCATTTTCCTTGCTGTCATCTGCAAGCTTACGGATTTCTTCCGCTACAACGGCAAAGCCCTTCCCTGCTTCTCCTGCTCTTGCTGCCTCAATTGCGGCATTCAGTGCCAGAAGATTTGTTTGGGATGCAATCTGCAGAATCACCGCAGTCAAGGCGCCAATTTCCTCAATCTTCTTGCTTTCCTCTATACTCCTTCCAAGAGATTCTCCCGTGCTTTCCATAATTGCTCTGCTGTTTTCTATACTCTTTCTGGTTACTCCCTGAATGTACCGTGCCCTTTCCTTCAGATCTGAGGAAAAAGCATTTCCCTTCGAAACCTCCTGCGCAATGCTGCCGGTATCTGCCTTGATTGTCTGGACACGCTCATAAATTCTTTCTGTTACTTCTGATATCTCTGTAGTACCCGCTGACAGCTCCTCCATCGTTGCAGACAAGTTACAGATCACATCATTTGCCTCCGTAACCCTCTCATTCACAACCTCAGTGGAATTCATTACTTCCCTGGATCTGGTTTTCAGCTTGGCAATAATCTCACACAGATTCCGGATCAAAACATTTGCATTTTCTACCATTCCGCCGATTTCATCTTTTGAAGTAACTGCAATTTCCTGCGTTAAATCTGCATTCCCTTCATCTACCCCATCGGCAATCCTTGCAAGTCCCCTGCTCACCTCATTAATCGGTCGAATGACGGACAGATACATCACAATCAGAATCGACGCAAATGCAGCCACACTGACCACGATCACAATTATGATAAATGTAGACGTTGTTTCTGCACTTTTCACAACACTCTGTCTGATATCTGTCATTCCGTCATCAATCGCAGTTTCCAGATTAATACAAAGCTGCTCCTGTCCCAATATGCATTCCAGCGTCTCTCCACCTAGCAATTGCTTAACAAGTACCATATCTCCCTGTTTTCTTGCATCACTGCACTTCAGCAGACTCTGCAGCAGGGTCTCACAGCCTGTCCGGTATTCCGTGTATGCCTTCCGTATCTCTTCATTTCCAGAGTTATCACATATCTGCTGCATATCCTTAAGAAGCACATACATCTGCTCCGCCTCAGAATCGGCCAGTCCGTAAATATCTCCGGCTATCTCCAGTTCAGCATCTGAACTTCCTGCCAGGATATTAATGTACTTCTGGATCATTTCCATTTTTTTACCGATTGCTCCATAGGTAGATTCCATGGACAGATAAACCGTGCTCATCCTGTAAGATTCTTTTTTCATATTTCTTACGCTGCTCTGTATCCCCAGCATACCTACAGTCGTAAGCACCAGCAGCATGACCATCAGTCCAATTATCTTTCCCTTCAAGGATAAACCTTTTCCTCTTTTCATACTCTCACCGCCTTATACGTTCTAAACTGGTTGCGTCTGCTCACATATAACGGTTCCGTTCTCACTAAATCGGTAGCTTCCTCTAAGCAGACAGGTGCTGTACCCCGAAGGCAGAATAATTTCTGCCTTCGCATTGCATGGGATTTCAAAATGATAGCTGACTCTATCCCCCTCATAGATCCATTCACTGACAAATACACCGTATGGAGAATTCCACTTTCCTGCTACATGCTGTATCCGCTTATCCGGCATGGGCTGAATTGTCATACAGATGTTCTTCTGCATATGTGGGTGGAATCCGCACATATACTGATACATCCATTCGCTGATACTTCCGTATGCGTAATGATTCAGGCTGTTCATTCCCGTACTGCTGATATGTCCATCCTCGTCAAGGGAATTCCATCTTTCCCAGACTGTTGTAGCCCCCAGCTTAACCTCATTAAGCCACCCTGGATATTCCCGATTCAAAAGCAGTGTGTATGCGAGATCATTGCGGTTGTGCTGAGATAAAACCGGACAAAGTATCGGCGTACCGACAAATCCGGTATTCAGCTTATTCCCATTTTCTTCGATAAGCTTTACCAGAGTGCTCAGTAAATACTGCTCGGAGCTGGAATCATATAACCCAAAGAACAGTAACAGTGCACAGGCCGTCTGGGTCGGCTCAACCGTCAGCTCGCCCACTTCATTGTAATAATAATCCAGAAAACGCTTGTAAATCGCTGTCTTTTGATTTTGAAACTCCGATTCTCGCACATCCCCCAATTCATTGGCAGCCTTCTCACAAATCACCGTGGAATGATAATACCAGGCAGATGCAATTAATCCCTGGTCGGTTTTACCAATTGGATTGGACGGGTTTCCGTTGTCCAGAGCCAGCCAGTCACCAAGCTGTCTGTCATTCTGCCATAGATAAGGAATTTCATTCTCCCTTGCACGACCGGTCATGTAATCCACCCAGTCACACATGATAGGATAATGCTCCATAAGAAGCTGTTTGTTGCCATAAAATTCATACAATTTCCATGGCAGAACCGTTGCCACATCCCCCCAGGTGCAAGCCCCTGCATCCTGATAAAACGGGTTCGTGTTCTCCTCTGCCTTCACCTTGGGTCTCGGTGCAAAGAAGGGAACTGCTCCCCTGCAAAGCCTCTGCTCTGCCCTGACACATTTCAGATAATGCCGGAAGAAAGCACTGCTGTTCATATGAAAGCATGCTGTTCCGGCAAATGCGGTCACATCACCGGTCCATCCCATTCGTTCATCTCTTTGCGGACAGTCCGTAGGAATATCCAGAAAATTACACTTCTGAGAGCGAAGAGTATTGATAAACAGGGTATTCACTTCTTCGTTTGAGGTCTTAATCTCGCCGGTTCTTTCAATGTCCGACATCAGTCGGTATGCACGATACCGAAGCCTCTGTCCGTCTTTCAATCCGGAAACCTTTACATAACGAAATCCGTAATAGGTAAAATGAGGTGCTGCCTTTTCATAGCCACCCCTAGAAGTAAACTGCAGCTCTGCTTTCGCTGTCCGAAGATTTTCCCTGTAAAAATCACCATCCTGCAAAAGCTCCGCATACTGCAGCAAAACTGTCTGCCCCTTGACGAGAGATCCCTCGAACTCTACCCATCCGGTGATTACCCTTCCGAAGTCCACAATGTCGTATCCATTCAGATGATGCGTGATCCCAACCGGCTCATATTGGGTTACCTTACGGACCGGAGGATTCGTCCTTTCACAAAGAAGCTCTGTCGTATCATCCAGCTCTTCAACTCCGATCCCTTCTATCCTTACCGTTTCATCAATAATCTCCCCATCATAAATTCCATTCGACAAAATGGTACTGGTATCACAGCTCCAGGTATGATCCGTGCCGATACACTCTGTGCTTCCGTCCTCATAGGTAAGCCAGAGCTCTCCGATGCATTTCTTACGGTCGCCATACAAATTATAGTAGTCACCGTCAAATCCAAACCGTCCCTTGTACCAGCCCTCCCCAAGGAGTACCTCTATTTCGTTCTCTCCCTCTACCAGCAATTCTCCAATATCAAAGGTCTGGTACTCCATGCGGCAGTCATAGGAATGATATCCGGGCTTCAAATATTCATCACCGACCTTCTGTCCATTCAGATACAGCTCATAGAGTCCTAAACCATAGAAATAAATTCTGGCATGATGTATTCCGGAAGAAATATCAAAGCTTTTATGTAATACCGGCATCTGCTTCGTTTCACGTTCAGGCGAAATCCATCTGGCAAACCATGGCTCGTTTCCTTTGGCGGTTTCGAACCATGCGATCTCACTCAGACAGCTGTTCCAATTCCTATCCATCGCCCAGATCTGCCAGTAATATCTCGTTCTGGGTTCAAGAGCTGCATCAATTGACAGCTCACATTGATGATAATCCTTAAGAATTCCGGAATTATAAACTTCCTGCTCCTGTTCTTTCCAGATGCGAAGCTGCACTTTTTGAAGGAAACAGGCTGTTGTTTCCTTTACCTTCCAGGAAAAATTCAGAAATGAAAAATCATATCCCAGAGGATTTATTAATTGGTTGACCTTTAGCTCGTCGATCTTCATTGGACTCCTTCTTGATACCTCAATAATCAGTAAGTCAGCTCCTTACGACCACAAAACGGGTCGATCGGGCTTTTACCATAAAAGGTATCTCCTCCCGTAATTTTCTTTACAACCGCTTCCAGAACATAATCGTTATTGGAATAGCAGTTGATATATGTTTTAATCATTGGTACATCAAGCAGGTGATAGGGATTGGCCAGACTGATAAAAAGAACCGGTACCTCGTCTGCGAACCACGGCACATTATTCCCCTGACCCCAGAAGGTGTACCAGTTGATGCGGTTTGTAGTCTGATTACTTGCATTTTCCACATTTCCGATATAAAGCACACAGTCATACTTCTTCCTAAACTGCGCTACGTTGTCTACTCCGACATCAAAATCTTCCTTTTCATAAAGAGTCACCTCAAAGCCCTTCTTCTCCAGTTCTTCTTGCATTTTCGTAATAACACGCTCATTAGATGGAAAAGAACCAAGTATTTCCAGCAGAATCCGATGGCATTTTTCCGGGGACAGGGGAAGAAGCCTCTGTGTATCCTTAACCAGAGTAATGGATTGATCTGCCAGTTCTCTCGCCCACGCAATATGCTGTTTATCCTTTAAAATCGATAGTTTTCTCTCATCCGGTACAAGCAGTCCATGGAGCTTTTTTTCATGTAATCGCAGAGCTGCTTTCATGGCAAGGATCCTCCTGTTGGCATCATTCAGTCTCTTTTCAGACAGGATGCCATTTCGATATCCTTCCAGCATGAACTGATAATCCTCATGCAGATCCTTATTAAACAGGATCATGTCACAGCCACATTCAACCGCATATGGAATGGATACCGAACGCTTCATTGCAGAGGTAAATCCCACCATAGGCGTTGCATCTGTAATAATCAGACCTTCAAATCCAAGCTTTTCCCTGAGCAGATGATTCAGCAGCTCCTTCGATAAGGTAGCCGGAATGATTTTCCCTTTAGACTCAGGATTATAATGCACCTGATAGGACGGAAGTGCGATATGTCCTACCATGACAGAGAGGGTTCCCTCCTCTATCAATTCTCTGTATATTCTTCCATAGCTGTTGTCCCATTCCTCCATGGATAAAGAATTTACACTTGTAAGCAGATGCTGATCTCTTTCGTCAATGCCATCTCCCGGAAAATGCTTGATGGAAGTAGCTACGCCACATTCCCTGGCTCCTCTCATATATTCCTTGGCATATGAGATAATTACATCCACATCCCTGCCGTACGTCCGGACATTTGTAATGGGGTTATGATCGTTTGCATCAATATCCACTACTGGAGCAAAAGCCCAGTTAATACCTAAGGCGGATGCCTCCGAGCATGCAATTTTACCAAGCCGGTAAGCGTATACCTTGTCGTCAGCAGCTGCACATGCCATCTGCTTTCCATACGGAGTTCCATCCGTTGCGGCTCCGTCTCCGCCAGCCTCCAGATTCGATGGAATCAGAAGTGGAATCTCAGAATGTGACTGTGCATATTCAAAGGTTGCTCTCATTTCTGCACCTACACCATCCCGGAAAAACAGTCCTCCAATATGATGTGACAACAGCATATCCAGATAGGATGGATCTGTAGAATACCCGATCGGACAAAATAGCTGACCAATCTTTTCCTCCAGTGTCATTTTAGAAAGCGTGGCGTCCACCCATGCGATATCCCGACTTCCCAATTGAAATGGTTTTGCTTTTAGATTCATAACTTCTACCTTCCTATGAAAACAGCCAGAATTTTCTGGCCGTTATATTTCCTTTGTTATTTTGTCAGTTCCGATTAGTCATAGTATTCTTTGCAGATCGCTGAAATGCTTTAATGGATATGTCGTCTTTCCATATCGCGCGGCCTCCGAAAGACCGGCGCTGTCGAATCCTCCTGCGACTGCTGCATCAATTCCGGCTCTTGCATCTTCCACTACAAGGCATCTCATTGGATTTTCGAGAAGGTAATCTGCCGCCTTCACAAATACCTCCGGATCCGGTTTGGATTTATGGATATTCGTGCCGTCACTGACAGCATCAAAATAATCGCCCAGACCAAGTTTCTCCAGAATCAGCTTTGCGTTTTTGCTCGAGGAACCAATAGCAAGGAAATATCCACGTCTGCGTAATTCATCCAGCGTTTCCCGTACCTCCTCAGGCAGCTCCTTTTCCGACATTCTCCGAATCAGGGAAACATAGGTCTCATTTTTTTTATTGACCAGATCCTTTTTCTCTTCTTCGGAATATTCCCTGTCACTATTCTCGAGAATAATTTCAAGGCTTTCCATCCGGCTTACACCTCGAAGCCGGTTATTAATATTTTCATCAAAATAAACACCTATTTCATCTGCCATTTTCTTCCATGCCAGATAATGATAATGATCTGTAGAGCATATCACTCCATCAAGATCAAAAATAACTGCTTTATACTTCATTCTTTTCGCCTTTTTTCTTCATATATTTTCGTAACTATTCAGAACCACATTCGTAAAACCGCTGCTAACGCAGCTTGAGTTTTACTCATGTGGTTACTTCGCCATATAAATCCTGTCAAATATGACTTGGAATGCAAGCATTCCATTCATATTTTGCCAGACTTTGCATGGCTCTGAATAGTTACATATTTTTTAAATGTCACTAATTCGACAACTTTGTTTTCATTGTTCAGATAAATCAGGAATATCACTAAAATCAATGCGGTAACAATCTGCTGGACAGAAGAGTCTACATTTAATCTTGCATACATCAGTGAAATAAATGCGGTTGTTACTGCACCAAGTAAATACCCAATTTTATCGCTACAGAATCTTCCGATAAATCCACCTATGAACATAGGAAGAAATGCCGTGAACATAACGCCTATGGAACCAAAGTTCAAGGACATCTGTATCGTTCCAGTATTTGTAGCGCTCATAAATCCCACAACACCCATTAATCCGCCCGCAATCAGATAGCATCCAACCGCATTCGGAACTTCACGGATTCCGGTATTAACCGATACCTTCTGTCCGGACAAAAGCGCTCTGTAATCGTATCCAAATTGTGTATAATCAAAAATAAAAATAATAACTGCCAGACCGACAATAATTACAAGCGAATAATTCCATACACTCGGAAAGCTGATCAGCTCCGTATTTGTTACAAAGGAAACTCCGCGTCCTTCTGTAAGTGTAAATGCCAGACCTTCATAAAAAAGCGTCACTCCAAGAGACACAATGATCGGCGGAAGCTTTACAAGCACATAGACAATTCCCGATACTGCTCCCAGAAGCAGGCCTGCCAGGATCGATATCATCAGCATTACCGGTGTGCTAAATCCAAGCTTCGTGCAGATACTTGCACTAATTACGGAGGACAGTAATGAAATCGAGCCGATGGAAAAGTCAAATCTTCCGGAATTCAGGTTGATTGATAATGCAAAGGTGGTTAACATTACCGAGGCTGCAGCCCGAAAGAATACTTTCCAATCCCCCTGTGTCTCAAACATAATTACATTATTTGATATGCATAAAAGCTGCATAATAAGGAATGTTCCCAGTGGAATTGCAATAATTCCCAATACTCTTTTCCATATTTTCTGATTGCTGTTCTTCATACTGCCACCTCTCTGTATTTGCAGCCGTCCCACATAAACCAGCTACCTTCTCCTTAATCCGGGGGACTCCGGACGAATCCGGAGACATCCCCCAAATATAAACTCTTACTGTGCCATCGCCTTGATATCTGCAAAGGAATATTTTCCTACAAATTCTTCAAATGCTGCATAATCACATGTAAGCAGTGTATCAAGCATATCCTTCGTATATGCAGGCGCTTCTGTAGAGCTGTCTACTGCATAGTATTCATTAAATTCTTCTGCGCTAGTTGCAACCCAGTATCCCTGTCCGAGTGCCAGAGCATTTCCATCCTCTGTACGAATCGGAGCTCCTAAAATTGCTCTGTAGGTTGCGATAAATACGGGTCCAATGCTTGCTGAGAATTTACCGGCAAGGTAATCCAGCATTCCAGCTTCCATTGCATCCTTATAGCTCTCTGCATAAGCATCTACACTGGCAATCTTGACATCTGTTCCTGAAATGGCAGCGCCAAAGAAATCTGAACCGTTACCTACAGCCAGAATCACCTCAAGGTCAGCAGTCTGTGCCATCTGTGCACACTTGCCAAACCATGCATCATCCATGTCATAGCCGCCAACATAACCTACAATATTGATTGTGCCGATTGCACCGGTATCAATTCCTGCATCTGCATAAATCTGGGCAATAATGCCATCCTTATCGGTTGCTCCCTTGTAGTTGGCACCGTCTCCGCCGGCTTCAACCATTGCGGTCAGCATACCTGCTGCACGATAGATATGCATATCTGTGAAGTAAGGAATTGCGCCACCAAAAATTGCAAAATTGGTTTTACCCTGATCAAGATAATGCTTTGCCATGTCATAGCCGGTCTGGTATTCAATATCCAGAGAGGGGCCGATCGCGCCTACATAATACTCATAGCCCTTGTAGGTTTCATACTCATCGGCCGTTAAGGTTCCTGTAGCTACAGCATAGTAAACACCTGCTTCTTCGCACTGCTCGATCTGCGCCGGTCTGTCAAAGGATGAGAACGAGATAATACCCTTACAATTATTCGTGATAAAGGTTTCAATTGCAGAAGCCTCACCTGCTGCATCCTTTAATTCATCGGAATAAATCAGCTCCACATTGTACTGCTTCTGAATATACTCCGTGTAATATGCACGGAATGCAAGCGCCTCTGCTGTGGTGCCATCTGATATAAGAATACCGATTTTTTCGGTATTGCTCATATCCAGCTCTACCGTCTCCTCCGGCTCCACCGCAGCATCTGCAGTTTCCTCTGTAGCCTCTGTTTCCTCTGTTGTTTCCGTTGTCTCTGTTGTTTCTTCTGCTGCAGCCCCATCCTGTGCTGTTGTTGAACTGCCGCAGCCCGTCAGTGTAAAGGACAACACTGTCGTTACACAAAGAGCCATTGCTAATAACTTTTTCATTTCTTCCTCCTTATAAAAGTTGTAATTAATGAGTAAATGTAACGATTCAGAGCCATGCAAATTATGGTCATATGGACGATGAATGCTTGCATTCAAGCGGACATATGCCATGATTTATATGGCGAAGTAACCACATGAGCAAAACATAAGCTGTGAAACAGCGGTTTTGCGAATGGAGTTCTGAAGTTACGAGTAAATATATATAAGGCAGAAAATTCTGCACCTATACCGTTTGTTACCGTGGAAGAAGCTTTCCACGCTGGTCACTAGTCGATGCAAAAACAACCAGAATAAAGATTGCTGCCTTAACCATCTGTCCGATTCCGGAATCAAGATTAAACATGGTCATGATCTGGCTCAGCAGGGTCATCGAGAATGCACCAATCACTGCTGCATAGATTTTACTCCTTGCTCCGCCTGATACCGGCATTCCGCCGAACACAATCGCAATAATAACATCCATACCAACACTGGAGGCCGTATTTCTTGTTAATGTCGGCGCATAGATAATCGTAAGGAGCGACCCTAAACCAACTCCAAAGCCGGCCATTACAAATGCGATAATGGAATACTTCTTTAAGGAAATCCCGCTCAATTTGGCACAAAGCGGATTCCCACCCAGAAACTTCTCCCGCCTTCCGACCTTGGTAAAGCTGAACACAAAAACACAGATGAGAAGGAATACCGCCAGGGAAACCACCTTCACTGTCATATTGTTATACGGCTTTACTGCCGCAGCCGGCACTGCAATTTCAGATCCGGTTCCGTTAACCTTAATGAGAACCAGTATGAGCGCATTCAGAACACTCAGCATGGCAATGGTTGTAACAAATACCGGTAAATTAAACACACTTGCCAGTACGGAATTAAACAGAGAAATCAATACTGCAACACCTATGCATACAAGCGCCATTACCAGAATGCTCTCTGTTTTGTTATATGCCATTCCCCCAAGCAGTGCACTCACTGCCGCCGATGCTCCAAGGCTGATATCAAAGGAGCCCAGTGTATAGATAAAAATTGCTCCTGTTGCCACTACAGCAACCACTACGGACTGATTGATAATCGCCTTCATTCCATATGAGATATTAATATCCTTTATCGTTCCGATCACCAAAAATCCCGCGAGAAGAACGATCAGACCAAAAAGCGGTGCGAAATTCATAATATGCTTTTTTAGATTATTTGTTTTCATGTAACCGCCTCCTAAATCATGTACTGAATAACATCCTGTTCACTTAATTCCGGACTTCTTTCAAATTCCTTCTTTACTGCACCGTCCTTCATAACGATCAGACGATCCGACATTCCGATCAGCTCTGTCATTTCTTCTGAAATAATCACAATAGATTTTCCCTGCTTCTTCATCTGATACATGAGCTGGTACATGGACTGCTTCACACCAATATCCACACCTCTTGTCGGACAATCCAGAATCAGGATATCACTGCCTCTTCCTATCCATTTTCCGAATACAACCTTCTGCTTATTGCCTCCGGAAAGTGCGGTTATGTACTGTTCCATGTCTCTGCACTTGATGCTGAGCTGATCAATCTGCTCCCTGACGTATGTCTTTTCCTTCGATGGAAGAATGACATGCCCTGCAACTGCGAATTCCTCCATTCCCACGATGGAAATGTTATCCCTGATGCTCGCATTCAGACAAAGGGATTCGGTATCTCTGTCCTTCGCTACATATCCGACCTTATGCTTCATGGCAGCAGCCTCGTCTCTGAATGACTCTCCATGAATGGTGACCTCTCCGCTTGTTAGCTTCATGGCTCCGAAAAGCACCTTTCCCAAGGTGTGCATACCACAGTCGGACAGGCCTCCGACACCCAGAATTTCTCCTTTATGCAGCTTCATATTAAAATCAATGAGCTGATCCTCCAGATTGCCGTTCCGGATTTCCATAACAACCTTATCCTCACAGCTTCCATCGAAGTCTCCGCGATAATAGTCACCCTCCATTTCTCTTCCGATCATACTTGCCTTAATCAGATCCTCATCAAACTCACTTTTATCAAAGGTGACAATAATCTTTCCGTCCCGTAAAACCGTCAGGGCATCACATACGTTCATGATTTCATCCATATCATGTGAGATAAAGACCACTGCCTTATTCTTTTCCTTCATTCTGTTCATGATACCGTATATAATGTCTCTTCCCTTTTGAGACAATGCCGTTGTTGTCTCATCTACAATAAGCACCTCCGGATTTTTGATCATAACCTTGGCAATCTCAACCAGCTTCCGATCCTGCATATCCAGCATCGCAGTCAGCATCTCGGCACGGATATGGGATGCTCCGATTGCATCCAACGCCTCCTGCGCCTTCTTTATCATTTCTCTTCTTTTAACAATGCCCCATTTTCTGTTTGTTCCGAATGCTTTAAACTGCTCTGTCTCACCCAGAAAGATATTTTCTGCTACTGTAATCCCGGATACCGTTCCGCTTTCCTGTACAATCATTCCAATTCCCTGCTCAAGTGCATCAATCATGGAATGCGGACTCCACTTCTGTCCCTTATACAGCATCCCGCCTTCATTCGCTTTCTGCATACCTGATATAATCGAGGTAACGGTAGATTTTCCGGAACCATTTTCACCAATCAGGCCAAGAATCTCTCCTCTCCTGATGGTAATACTGACATCATTCAGTGCGATGGTTGGTCCAAAACACTTTTTCATATGATTTACTTCAACAATCGTTTCTTTGCTCATTGAAAACCACCTTTCCCAATTCACTGTTTTCCCATAAAATCAATAATTTTTTCAATATCCTCCTGTTCATATGCTACCAGCTCCATCTCCGGTATTTCTTTGCAGGCAAAGACGTTAGCAAGTGCGACAAACTGGCAAAGCTTCGATTTTAAATTAAGACGGTCACCCTCTCCGGTAACCAGTTCAATTTTTCCCTTACACTTGTCAACCATTTCAAAGAAAGCATTAACATCTTTAATATTCTGAATTTTCATAATAACCCTCACATAGTTCTGTATTACAATCCGTACTGTTTGCTGTTATTAATAGTATAGTTCATTATGATTACTTTCCAATTATTTTTCTTAATATGTTTTATTGATTTTTTTGCATTATAATATTATAATTACTGTATATTTATTGATTTATTTTAAGATTTGATTGTATGAAGAAATGAGAAGGAAGATACAAGACTATGGATATTGATGCATTAAGAAGTGAAATTTACCGGCTAAATGAAGATGAGCTGTTTTATCAGAAATACTATTATGCCCGACAACAGCAGTACTCTCTGGACGAATTCCTGGCAAAGCTTGATATGACTGATGTATTAAGAAGACATCTGCTTATTCCCGAGCGGAAAGAAACCATTCCTTTAATGTTCGAGGATTCCTTTTTCTTTAACCCAAATGAGAACAATACGATTGTAGCTTCTAAGCACAATTGTTTTTCACCTCCTATCAGCCATGAGCATACCTTCTTCGAGCTGGCCTTTGTATATGACGGAAGCTGCAAGCAGACCATCTGTGAGCAGAATCTGCAGCTGATAACCGGTGATCTGATTATTATTCCTCCCGGCATCCGTCATACGATTTCTGTATTTGATAATAGCGTAGTTATTAACTGCCTGATCCGGAAGAGTACCCTCCATAACATTTTCTTTTCGTTTTTAAACAGGCCGAATATTCTGTCAGCGTTCTTTCTGAATAATATTTATTCGGAAAACGGAAACAGCTATGTGATTTTTCATACCGGGTCTGATGCAGATATCCGTCAGCGTTTTCTGTATGTTTATTGGGAATATATTAACAAGAATGCCTACTATGATCAGATGATGAATAACACCTTGCTTATTATTTTCGGACTTTTAATCCGCAATTATGAAAAAAGCGCCGAACTACCCACCTTTACACAAAAGACAGATGTTCAACGCTTTGCTTTACTTCAGTTTATTCAGGAAAATTTTGCCTATGTAACTCTCGAAATGGTTGCGGACAGATTTCATTATACTCCTGAGTATACCTCCCAGTTGATCAAGAAAACAACTGGACAAACCTTTACCGATATTTTGCAGAAAATCCGTACAGAAAAGGCACAGATCCTGCTACAGGACACCAATTTATCCGTGGCAAATATTGCACAACAGGTTGGCTATGAAAATGTAGAGCATTTTATCCGTATTTTCAAGAAAAAGCTTCACATGACCCCCACCGAATACCGCAAAATCGGTTACCGGCAGATTTGATCAATCAGAAGCACAGGCGTTCCTGCTCAGCCTTTTACGCTGCTGTCCTTCAGTTCAAGATCGTATTTTTGATATCGTGCAATCTGACGAAATCACACAAGATTTCTGGCTTCTCCATTTATAAATGCTTCAATGTTCTTACAGGTTTCGCTTACACAGCGGTTTCTGGCTTCCACACTCGCCCATGCAAGGTGCGGTGTAATAAACAGCTTCCTGCTGTCCATGATCTTACTTAACGGATTGCTTGCTTTCATCGGCTCTGTACTTGTCACATCCAGACCTGCTGCCTGAATCTCGTCATTTACCAGTGCATCATGCAGATCCTGATCATTCACAACCGGTCCTCTTGCAACATTAATCAGAATTGCAGATTTCTTCATCTTCGCAAGCGCATCCTTATTAATCAGATTTCTGGTAAGATCACTTAACGGACAGTGCAGCGACAAAATATCGGATTCCTTCAATAAGGTGTCAAAATCTACCTGCTCATAGTCCGTACAGGTACTCTTTCCGGTCACAGAGTGGAAGATCACCCGGCATCCAAACGCACTTGCAATCTGTGCAACCTTACGTCCGATGTTTCCCATTCCAATAATTCCCCAGGTTTTTCCTGCCAGCTCCACAAAGGATTCATCAAAATTGGAAAATCTGCTCTGGGAAGCATAAGCTCCTGACTTCACATATTCGTCATAATGGCGGAGCTTTTCCAGTACATAAAAGCAAAGTGCAAAGGTATGCTGCGCTACCGCATCGGTCGAATAGTTGCGGACGTTCGCAACCTTAATACCATGCTCTCCGCAATACGTAAGATCCACATTGTCATATCCTGTTGCAAACTCGCAGATCAGCTTCACATTCTTCGCGCCTTGCAGGGTCTTTTCTGTTAGAGGAGCCTTGTTTCCAACAACAATATCAGCATCCTCAATCCGTTCAATCACTTCTTCTTCGGTCACAGTGTTCGGATAGGTAATCACTTCACCAAACTGACTGAATCCCTCCACCGATATATCAAGTCCTACACTATTTCGTTCCAGTACAACAATCTTCATAAACATTCTCCGTTCCACATCCATAATGTTGGAGTCATCTCAGATTCTGTCTCTTTTCCAGCGAAAAACACATACTCAAAAATGGTGCACCGGATCATTTTCTCATATGCACTGGCAACAAAAAGAGAGGATGAAGTCCTCTCTTATTATAATGAAATTCTATTCTTTTGTCATCTCTTTCATAGGATGTTCTTCTTTAATAATTCCATATTTCAGATACTTATCCTTCTATTGATCTGATCCTAAAAATAGAAGCGATGAATGCCGCCTTTTTCACAGATTGCATGACAAATGGAATCTACCTCAAATCCCTGTCCTTCAAGAGATGCCTTTGCAGTCTTCATCGCATCTTTAAATCCGGATACCATTGCATCAAAATGCTGCATGGCAAATTTCCTGCCTAATCCTATATGAACTGCCTCTTTTTCAAAGTCTTCTCTTGAAATATCTGTTATCCTATAAACACCATTGATCCCTAATGCCATATTTTCTGTACTACTGTCATAAATCATCGTACTGACAATATCATAGGCAGGTGCAAGACGTATGCTTTTTAAATCTTCGCTATATAACAGAGATTGATTTTTGATATGATTATCCGTATTCCCAATTAAATAGTTAAAAATACAGATCTTCCATAGCATTAACTGGTCTTCTATCGGAGAAACGGAATAATTCTGCAGGATTGCAAACATTCTTTTTAAATAATCTCCTCCGTTTTGCTCGTATTTTTGAGAGGAAGGGATTCCAAGTGCCTGGGAAAAATCCTCCTGATGCAGGCGATACGGAACGGAAAGTCCATTCAGCTTCCCGGGATGACTGGCAAACTTTCGGTCATATCTACTCGTAGCAAAAAGAACATCCTCACTGTTTTCACCATCTGTTTTTACAATAAAACTCTCTGGAATTTCGATGCCAAGCTCTTTTGCCATAAGCAGGCATAACTGCTCATTGGCAACAATATTCTTCAGTCTCACATGACTCTGTTTTACGATATGTGTACTTGGTGCATTTCCCAGTGGAAGATACCATTCATTATTTTTAATATCATAATAAAGACCAACCTTACCAGAAGCTCCTGTCAGTGACAAATGTGATTTCGTAACAAGCTCCGCGGATTCTGTTGCTCCCTCCTGTGCCAGTTTTTTCACTTCGTCAGCCGTCATTTTGCGATAGTCAGAACGCATTTCTTCATCCTGAGTCCCCATAATTCTTATAGCACCCAGACATTCCCTTCCCAATCCATGCAAAATTGATATATAATCCGATTCTTCCTCATGCATCCAATGTGCAACGCAGGTTCTTGTAAATCCTTCCGGTAATAATCCATCAAAAAAATTTTTCGTTCTCTGTGAATCAAACGATTTCTCTTCCAATGGCAGACTAATGGAAATCGGTCTGCTATCCGGATTACGGATATATTCATCTGTATAGGTAAAAACTGCATTTCCAGACAAAATTCCTGAAATATTACCTACAAGTTGATTGACTCCATTGATTTCAATAAACACATTCAGTTTTTCTAATTCCATGCCGTTATCCCCGCTGTTCAATCATCAGATCCATTCCAAGAATATGAATAAGCTGTATTGTTTTCTCAATTTCCGCTGTCGGCTTTCCCCGCTCCAGCTGTGAAATGAAAGTAATACTCAAGCCTGTATATTCGGAAAGATATTTCTGTGTATAACCCAGTTCTTTTCTTCGTGCTCTGATCAATTGTCCCAACGATTTTGAATCCGTAATCTTCATAATTTTCCTTTTAATTTAGTCGTACGACATAATTTTGTAATTTACTTTAAAATAAAGTCGTACGACTTATTTTCTTAAATGTTATATAAAAATATGTCGTACGACTTTATTAATTATATTCTACGTCCAGTTTCCATGTCAAATAATATTGTAACTATTCAGAACTCCATTCCTTTGAAAGATACACCTTCTGATTCAGCATTTTTAACAGCCTATACAACGGCTTCCCGAGAATCAGCATCAGTACAAAATTCCCGATGCAATGCACCACATCCCAGGGCAGTCCACTGATCCAGTAGGCAAATGCATACTTGGAATCCACAAACAGATAAAACAACGCAAACAGTGATCCGAAAATCAATCCAAAGCTTCCGGATACAATTGCCCAGATAAGGAATTCTTCTTTAATCAGTCTTTTCAACAGCATCGTAATCGCACATAGCAGTGGCCAGACATAAAGATAAGAAAACCACCAGGTGCCAAAGCCCCACTGGATCAGTTCAAACAGATTAAAAACAGTGACAATAAGAATCGTTTCCCAGCCAAATACCAGCGAATATAAGACAACCAGCAGCGATACCAGCTCAATGTTAGGCAAAAATTCCAATGCCACCTTAGATACATAAAGGATAGCACTTAAAAGCGCTATCCTTGTAATTTTCTGTATGCTCATCCTACCATCCCTGTATTAAGGTAAAATTGTAAGTATCGCCATCCTGAAGAGGAATCTCATCCGCACCGGTAACTGCTGCTTCCCCATTCACGGAAACACACCACCAATACTGGTTATCCAAATCTTCTTTCATACCATCAAATCCTGTGATATAGATACCATAATCAGATTCCTGATATTCACAGCCATCAAAGGTTCTTAAGAATTCTCCAAGAAATTCGGCATCAGATTTACAATCCGTAGTCTGATCATAGCCATCTCTTTCCGATACAATCTGTACCTTGAAATTCTTCATTCCTTCTGTGGTACTTTTCTGATTCAGTACAACCGCAACAATCGCAACCACTGCCACTACTGCTACAAATACTGAGATCAGAGTAATCTTTTTCTTCTTACTCATTTTCGTTCTCCTTTGATCGATTTATTCGTCTTCCGGGTTTTCATTTTATCAGCAACACAAAAGATTAGCAAGTATTTTTCAATGATTAGTCAAAGTTAGGACGGCTATTTTTTATGTGTATAACTCAGTATTGCAACGATCAATACCATTACAAAATCTCTTACAGCATCTCCGTAATCTTCTCTTTACCGACATAGCCGATTGAAGTTCCGGCTACCTGTCCGTTCTTAAATACAAGTACAGTAGGCACACTCATCACACGGTACTGCTGTGCAAGTCCCATCTCATCATCTACATTTACCTTGCAGATCTTAGCCTTTCCCTCGTATTCCTTCGCAATTTCATCAATTACAGGAGAAAGCATCTTACATGGACCGCACCATTCTGCATAAAAATCTACTAAAACAGGAATTTCGGACTGTAATACTTCCTTCTCAAAATTCTCTGCTGTTAAATTAATCTCTGTCATAATCTCTGACTCCTTTCCTCTTAAGTTTTTCCGTTACACCATTATTTATACACATTTTTCCTGTAATGTCCATAGAAATAAAGCCAATGAGAAAATTCCTTATTAACCTACAGCATCGCAAAAAAGAGTATGGAGAAAGCTGTAAAAAGAAAGCAAAGTAATTTTAATCCCTTCTGTAAAAGCAATTGCTCCTGTGCGAAATGTCCTTCGGGCCGCTCATCCAAAAAACAACAGAGCACAAGCACCTTGCAGACCGTCAGCATCAGGTAATACCGGAAATCCAGTCAATTAAATATTCAGCAGCTCACTGTAAACCTTCAGTGCTCCGTCGGTATCATGTGCAAGCACTCTCTTTGCAAGCACTTTACCAAGCTGAACGCCTTCCTGATCGAAGCTGTTAATATTCCATACAAAGCCCTGGAACATCACCTTGTTTTCGAAGTGTGCAAGCAGTGCACCCAAAGCAGCCGGTGTTAATTCGTCACCGATAATGATGCTGGACGGACGACCGCCTTCGAAATTCTTGTTGCGATTCTCATCTTCCTTGCCACATGCAAATGCAACGATCTGGGCTGCTACGTTTGCGCAGAGCTTCTGCTGGCTGGTGCTGTCCTGAATAACAACATCGGTGCCAATCTGGCTGTTCTTAAATCCGATGAACTGTAACGGTACAATATCAGTTCCCTGATGAAGAAGCTGATAGAAGGAATGCTGTCCGTTGGTTCCCGGTTCACCAAAGATGATCGGTCCTGTTACATAGTCGATCGGCTCGCCGAAACGGTTTACGGACTTGCCGTTGGATTCCATATCAAGCTGCTGTAAATGAGCAGGGAAACGGCTAAGTGCCTGGGAATAAGGAAGAACCGCGGTTGCAGGATATCCCAGTACGTTACGCTCATAAACACCGATTAATGCGTCGAGCATTTCCGGATTCTTCATAAGATCCTTGTTTGCAGAAAGCTTATCTACTTCTGCTGCACCATCTAAGAACTGTGCAAATACTTCCGGTCCAAATGCCAGAGACAGAACTGCGCCGCCTACTGCGGATGAAGAAGAATAACGTCCTCCGATGTAGTCATCCATGAAGAAAGCTGCCAGATAATCTGCACTCTTTGCAAGAGGAGAAGTTTCACTTGTAACTGCAATCATATGCCTGGAAGCATCTAATCCGGCCTTTGCAAGAGCATCCTTAACAAAGGATTCATTGGTTAAGGTCTCTAAGGTTGTACCGGACTTGGAAACCAGTACGAACAGGGAATGTGCAACATCAATCGAATTTAATACGGCTGCTGCATCATCGGGATCCACATTACTGATGAACTTTGCTTCCATTTTAAAGGTATTGTTCTTCTTAGCCCAGTTCTCTAATGCAAGATACATCGCACGGGGACCTAAGTCACTTCCACCGATACCGATCTGTACAACTGTGGTGAACTTCTCACCTGCTGCGTTGGTGATCTCTCCGGCATGTACCTTATTTGCAAATTCTGCGATTCTCTTCTGCTGTGTTACATAGAATTCACGCTTATCCACACCATCAGCTTCTACCTTTTCACCAAGCTGTCCGCGGGTAAGCTGATGCAGAACCAGACGCTTCTCGCCTGTGTTAATTACCGCACCATTGTAAAGGGATTCAAATTTCTCTGCAAGCTGTGCTTCCTCTGCAAGCTTTGCAAGTACTTCAAGTACCTGATTGTCTACTGCCTTTGCAGCGTAATTATAAGTAAGACCTTCTACCATCGGGATGCTGTAATTCTTGACACGGTCTGCACCGTTATCACCAGACATCACTTCTGCCAGGTTAACACGATCTGTCTTCTCAAGCTCCTGATAAGAAGCAAGGGTGTCCAGATTTTTCCAGTTAAGCATAACTGATTCCTCCTTGTGTGCTTTTGTATTTTCTATTTCATATCACGATTCCGGACTCTATTTCTGTGACAAACAAGTCCTGAATCGTTTAAGTCCGGATAAATTATACTATCTTCTTGCCGGAATTTCAACAAAGTCTCCCTATTTCCTTAGGAATCCTTAGGAATTAATATAAAAATTCCTCCAACAAGGCTTCCAGCTCCTGCTGCTGTGAAAAATTAACAATTCCCAGTTCTTTCGTTCTGTCAGACGCGGCTTCCCCCGCATTTTCCTTCTGCCTAAGCTCGTCCAATGCTGACCGTTCTGTTTCCAACCGCGGGCACAGGTGATTGTCCAGATAGTCCACCAGATTGACCTTAAGAAGCTTCTTCTTTTCCTCCATGTTCGTAAGGCTCATCACCGAAAAATACAGATACAGTCCCAGAATACTGATTAAATAATAAGGAATCATATCAAACAGCGTTTTGCCAAACGACAATTGTAAGAAAATACAAATCCCCGTGGATAAGATAAAGAAAAACATCATCTGTCCGGATAACTGCAGGTATCTGGTCAAAGGTATCCCCAACAGCTTCAGCTTTTTGACAAACTTATCCACATATACGGATGTATTTATCATTTTGCCGTTTAATTTGTAATAATTCACGTACTTTTGGCGGCATTGCTTCAATGCATTGCTCTTGACCGTACTCATATTCTCAGATTCCTGCAATAAAAGATGGATCATCACACCCGCAATTGTCTGGAATATAATACTTAAAGATAGAAATACTATCATACTAACAGATAAAAAATGAAAATTTTGTAATAACGATAACATCATCCTTCCTCCAAGCCTGTCTTTAATTCTAAATAGTCACCTAAATATATTATATAATCATATATTTATTATGGGAGCGATTAGTTATCTGATTATTTCGACAAAAAGAACCTACTTTCTATAGAAAATGTGAAAAGAATCTGCTATACTTTCATGTATCGATCCAAAACGGGAGGCATCTGTATGGAACAATCAACTGGTTATAAAATCGTACTGACCGGCGGCGGTACGGCCGGCCATGTCACTCCGAACATTGCACTGCTGCCGCATTTACAGAAAGCAGGATTTGAAATCTCGTATATCGGTTCCTATGACGGCATTGAAAAGAGGCTGATCGAAGACTTTCATATTCCTTATTACGGCGTCGCAACCGGTAAATTCCGGCGTTATCTTGATGTCAAGAACTTTACGGATCCATTTAAGGTAATTAAGGGCTTTAACGAAGCCGAACATCTATTGAAGGAAATCAAACCGGATGTTGTATTCTCCAAGGGCGGCTTTGTCAGTGTACCGGTCGTCCATGCTGCAGCCGCTCTCCATATTCCGTGTATTATCCACGAATCCGACATGACCCCCGGACTTGCCAACAAGCTTTGTATTCCCGTTGCGAAAAAGGTCTGCTGCAACTTCCCGGAAACCCTCGCAATGCTTCCGAAGGATAAAGCAGTATTATCCGGTTCTCCCATTCGTGAAGAGCTGGCAAACGGTAATAAAGCAGACGGACTTTCCTACTGTGGCTTCAATTCTTCCAAACCCGTAATTATGGTGATCGGTGGAAGCCTTGGTGCGAACTCCATCAATATTGCCGTCCGTGATGCACTTCCTACCCTGCTACAGGATTTTCAGGTCGTTCATATCTGTGGTCAGGATAAGGTTGACGAAAAGCTGAACGGCACTGCCGGATATAAACAGTTTGAATATGTGAAATCGGAATTAAAAGACCTGTTTGCTGCGGCAGACATTGTCATTTCTCGTGCAGGTGCAAACTCCATCTGTGAGCTGCTTGCTTTAAAGAAACCCAATGTCCTCATTCCTTTATCCGCAAACAGCAGCCGCGGTGACCAGATTCTGAATGCGAAATCCTTTGAATCACAGGGCTTCTCCGTTGTTTTAGATGACGATGCCCTGACCCCTGAGATGCTATGTGAGAAGGTGACAGAGCTCTTCTTCGAGCGTCAGCATTACATTGATGCCATGGCAAAGAGTAATCAGTTAAATGCCATCAAGACGATTATGAATTTAATCATGGAGCAGGTCAGAAATTAGTCTTTCATTTATCCGGTCATTACCTTTAATTTGTCTGTTCTTCATCTACAATATCAAATTTAATCCGGTCTTCATACGGAAGAATCAGCTTCGTTACGATTTCTTCTGCCAAGGAACGCATATCCTCAATCGTTTCGTGGCAGTTTTCTTTTGTCACCTCAAATTTTCCTGCAATGAGATCCTCACAGATCTGATGGTTAATCTCATCGGAAAAGTGAAGAATATCCATATAATTCTCCAGATTCAGGATCGTCTCACGGTCATTCATGAAATAAAAGCACCGCACATTGTCATATTCCAGCAAGGTGTTTAATGCTGTTTCCATATTGTACAGATAAGCATCGAGATCTCCGTCGCGATAGGTACTGTCCCACCAGAGCATTGAATATGGCGGCATGAAAATATAAAACTGCGTTTCCGGATGTGCCTCAATGCGCTCTGTCAGCAATGCCAGATTCTGAGAAAGCAGCTCCTGATAAGAATCCTCGGGCTTTTCTTCCGCAATGGAGGGGTTCCGAATATACAGCCCAAGTGCCATATCGGAATTAAATTCCTTCCACTGTGCCCAGTTGTAGGATTCATCCTCATTATAGTCACCGGTTACCGACTTCGCAATCATATAAGGAATCTTCTCAAACAGGACTCCCTTATTCAACACATACTGAATGTCATTCATATAGTTATCATCATACAGGTACATCGGACATCCCGTCAGTTCAAAGGTCGACTCCGAATCAGCCACGAGCGCGGATGGATCCAGATTGTAGAATACATATTTTAGCTGCTGATGCTCAAATGCCTCATCCAGCAGATAACAAAGATCTGCCGTTGCACCGTAGGAACGAATTGCTTTAATCACATGACAGTCAAAGCCCTCGTCAAACCAACTGTTATTGTAATTCTCAGCTACGGAAGAGCCTGCTACAACACTGTCATAATCGAAGTTTTTCAATGTTCCGACCACCTGGTATTCCTTGTCCGCAAGCACTGCCTTTAACCCCGGCAGCGCCTTATGATACTGGAAAAAGGGATCAAAGGTCACCACGATGAGGATGCACAGCAGCAACAACGCGCCGCTTCCTATGAAAAATCGCTTTAAAAACTGTTTTGAAGTCATATTTTTTCCTTATTATATAAATTTATATTGCTTATTTCATTTTCGGGCATCTGCTTCCTCTTTCGCAACAGTTCCGCCGACAATTCATAAGTTGTCGGTGCGAAGCTTTCGTTTCTCTTTTTTTCTGTATTGGCCGACAACTTATTTCATTTTCGGGCGTCTGCCCTATAGAAATCAACATATAAAATCTGTTGTGAGCAAGCTCCCACAGACTTTATATGTTGATTTCTGCACGGCGGAACTGTTGCTAAAAATTGAAGTAAATAAACGTACTTACCTGCGAGAAAGAAATCACAGACCATACAAAAATAAGTACCACCCATACACACAGCTTCTTACGGAAAGGATTCTCTGCTACCATCTGGAGCGTATTCTTCCGGCTGATGACAATCGTACTGATGACAAGGAGCAGCAGGAACAATGCTACATAAGCATACTGCAACATATTGGGGAATTTTAAGGTAAGCACCTGCTTTATGAGATAAAACTCCGGAATATCCAGGTTTGCTGCCAGCTTAAAGAGATATCCTGTATTCTTAAAAGCAAAAATATTCTTAAATAACTGAATTGCCGCCGTCATACTGCTGCTTCCGAAGAAAATCAGTGACAGATTAAAGAAGCCGAATGTAAAAATCCAGCCCAGCCATCTTGGAATGTACCACTTCGCAGGCACTTTTTCATTAGAGCCCTTCACACCAACAATTCCGAGATTATCCCAGATCACCAGCAGTCCCTGCATGGATCCCCATGCAATATAGGTCCAGTTCGCCCCATGCCAGAGTCCGCTCAGGAAAAAGACCATGAATGTGTTGAAGATTGTGCGCGCCTTGCCCTTACGGCTTCCTCCCAGTGGAATATACACGTACTGAATAAAAAACCGGGACAGCGTCATGTGCCAGCGCTGCCAAAGTTCCTTCACCGAGCAGGCTTTATACGGCGAATTAAAGTTTACGGGTAGCTCAATGTTGAACATCTTGCCAAGACCGATTGCCATATCACTGTATCCGCTGAAGTCAAAGTAAATCTGGAACGTATATGCCAGAATCATAAGCAGTGTGGACGGTGTATCCAGAAATAGATTCTGCTCAAAGCCAAAGTTCACCGGGAGCGCCAGATTGTCTGCAAGAAGCACCTTTTTCCCTAATCCGATTGTGAAAATAATGATTCCCTTCGCAAACTGATCACTGTTAAAACGGCGGTTATCCGTATCCTCAAACTGGGGCATCATTTCCTTATATAAGACAATCGGTCCCGCAATCAGCTGTGGGAAGAACGTAACAAAGGTCAGGTAATTGATAAAGGAATAATGTTCTGCCTTGCCTTTCGCCCGGTCAATGATAAAGGAAAGCTGCTGAAACGTGAAAAAGCTGATGCCAAGCGGCAGCAGAATATGCTTCAATGCAAAGTTTGTCTTAAAAACCGCATTTACATTCTCAAAGAAGAAATCATAATACTTAAAGTAAAACAAAATGCCAAGATTTAAAAGTACGCCTGCCCAGAGTCCGACCCTGCATGCTTTCGGTGATGAGAATTTCTTTAGAAGAAAGCTCAACAGGTAATTCACCAGAATGCTTCCCAAAATCACAAACAGATAATATAGATTAAAATAGCCGTAAAACCATAACGACATTACAGCCAGAAACAGCTTCGCCATTTCATATGCCTCGCAACGGTTCAGTCCATACCAGCCAAGCAGCGCAAGCGGCAGAAATAAAAATATAAATATATAGGAATTAAAAAGCATAAGTAACCTCGTTTAATGAAATGATGTCGGCGATCAAAAGTCCTCGACTTTGATGCCTACGGATTGTTCCGTGCTTCTAGTAGTTTAGCATCAATTGTATAGTTTGTCTAATTTCTGGAAATAATAGTAATTATTCAGAACTGCATTCGCAAAACCGCTGTTTCACAGCTTGAGTTTTGATACATAACACTATAAATTTAGGAAGGATTCCAATTATATGAGTCTGATTATGAAAAAGATCATACCTGCATTTTCTATTCTTGTTGCCTTCTGTGAAAGCCTGTGTGGCTGCTCCTCTGTTTACAATACCTATCCTTCCACGGAAAGCTATGAAAATGAAGAATTCGAATCGGTAAATACTTCCAAAGTAGACAGTACTTACTCCTTATCGCCCGTTATGCGTGAGCTTCGAAAATCTGTCATGGAAATGCTGGGAGAAAATTACTGGCCGAATGCTCTTTATACGGCAGAAGAATTTGAAGAATTAACCGGAATTCCGGAGGAGATGTACCACAGCTTTCTTGCCGAGTACGAGCACACCGAAGCCGGTACGGATATGATGGTTCTTGTGGAAGCAAAGGAAGAGGATGTTACAAACGTGGAACTTCTTCTTGACCAATACCGGGAAAAGCTTCTGAAAACCTACGAAAAGCAACCCCTAAATCATGCCAAGGTCGAAGCCTCCCGGATTGAAGTCATTGATAATTATATCTGTTTCGTACAATTAGGCGCCGATACCTCTGCCCTCAAAAATGCGGATGAGAATGCATTGGTCAGCTTCTGCCAGAACCAGAACGAACAGGCACTTGATATTCTTGAAAAAAGACTTTATGCCATGAAGGGATTTTAAATCATATCATCTGCATGGCAATTCAAAGTATTTATTCATTCTCCTCATCCAGATCAACAAGACGTAAGCCTGCCGTATCGGTAACAGGAAGTGAGAATACAATGGTCTTTGCAGGACTCTGCATTCCGGCCTGCTCCATGATTGCCTTCATAATGTTGTTCTTCTGATCCTTTTTGGTAACAATAAAAATCATGGACTTTTCTGCGGCAATCGTCACACCCAGATACTTTTCCGCATATTCCATGCCGGTTCCCTTCGCATGAATGACCGTTCCGCCATAGGCACCGGCACCACGGGCTGCATCCATGACCATCTCAAGATTTCCCTGATCTGCGATTGCAATAATTAATTCATATGTTGTATCCTTCAATGTCGATTCCTCACTTTCCGGCAATTCCTGTCTGTCGAGTAAAAACTGCAGTGTCCTTTTTCCTCCGATACTGCTTAACGGTACGAGAAAGGCAATTCCCTCTCCAGGTGCATCAATCTGCAGCTTCCGCTGCAGATCCTTCTTCGTCTGTATCCAGTCATTCTTCTGCACAAAATTAAAAATCACCATCTTCTCCGAAGCTTCCAGCCCCAGATAATCCAGAATATCCCCTCTGGCAGTTCCCTCTCCCAGAGTAATATACATGACCTCCAGCTTATCTTTTTTATATAAATCAATGTATTTCTTACTATTCTTACGATCAATGATCGTCGTCATAATATAAACGTCACTCATATCTTAACCCTTCCGCTTACATCTCTATGTATTATATTGCCTGCTTGTGTCAAACCATAATAGCACCATGAATAATCCTTACAGTTCGATAATATCCATATCCTCGGATGCCAGAACTGCCATATCTGCACTGACAGCAACCCGTCTGTGCGCCTGACTCTCCTTAACGCGGAATACTACTCCAAGAATCTGGATAGTAATCAGTGGAGTCATCGCTACCATAGCAACTACTCCGAATGCATCCGTCATAATATTACCGCCTGTAACCTCACAGGCCCCCATTGCAAGCGGAAGCAGAAATGTTGCGGTCATCGGTCCGGATGCCACACCACCGGAGTCAAAAGCGATCGCCGTAAAGATCTTCGGTACAAAGAACGTAAGCAGCAGGGCTATCGCATAGCCCGGAATGATGAACCACATAATCGGAATGCCCGTAAGAACACGCAGCATAGCCATTCCAATGGATACCGATACACCGATGGATAAGCTTGTTCCCATTGCTTTGGCACTGATTGCACCGGAGGTAATCTCTTCTACCTGCTTCGTCAGAACGAATACCGCAGGCTCAGCTTTAACAATGAAATAACCGATCAGCATACCAATCGGAACCAATATGTAAGAATACGGCAGTCCTGCAATCGTCTGTCCCAGATAATTACCTGCCGGCATGAATCCAACATTTACACCGGTAAGAAAAAGCACGAGCCCAACATAGGTATACAACAGACCTACCATAATCTTAACCAGAAGTCTCTTCTGGATGTCCCTTGAGATTAACTGGAATAAAAAGAAGAAAATAATAATCGGCAGCAGGGAAATTGCAATCTCCTTCATATATGCTGGGAATTCCACCATAAAAGCATTCCACATCTGCACCGTGTCATCCATGATCTGAATGGAACCGGATGAAGTGCTCATGTTATCCGGCTGATAGATCATGCTTAACACCAGAACCGCAAGAATCGGTCCAATAGAGCATAAGGCGACCAGACCAAAGCTGTCATCTGCTGCCCGCTTATCGCTTCGGATTGCAGAAATACCAACACCCAGCGCCATAATAAACGGTACGGTCATCGGTCCCGTGGTAACACCGCCTGAGTCAAACGCAACTGCCAGAAAATCTCCCGGAACAAAATAAGACAGAAGAAACACAACAGCATAAAATACCAGCAGCATATGGGACAACTGGATTCCAAACAGCATTCGCACCAGTGCAAGCACAAGAAAGAATCCGACACCCACAGCTACAGTAAGAATCAATACCATATTGGGAATAGAGGACACCTGTCCGGCAAGCACCTGCAGATCCGGCTCAGAAATTGTAATCATCACCCCAAGCAGAAAGCTCAGTGCAATCATAATGAAGATATTCTTCGATTTTGTCATGGTTGTGCCGACCCGTTCGCCCATTGGAGTCATGGAAATATCCACACCCACGTTAAAAAGCAGCATTCCTATGATCAGCAAAACACCACCTACCAGAAACATTAAGATGATACTGGGTGAAATTGGTGCAATAGTAAAACATAATACAAGCACAATGGTTATGATAGGAAGCACTGCTTTTAAGGTCTCATTGAATTTTTCACGGAGATTCGAGGGAAGAAATTTTAACAATTGTATCGCCTTTCATAACGATTCCGCATTCATCCATGCTGAACCGTTACTTCCTTTCCTAATGTAGAATAGTCTGTCAATTCCCCATAACATAAGAACAAGTTAAGATATTTTAGCACAGATATCCTTACTTATCAATAATTTCAAGGGAATTTTACTCATTATTTACGTTGTTCATGGCTGTTTATTCAGAATAGGAAGTATTCGTAACGATTCAGATCGTTCTATAAACTTCCGGGCAGCAGGTGTCAGCCGGCTCTGCTTCTTCATGGCCAGCCCGATTTCTCTATAATAAGGAACGGTTAAGGAGCGGATCTCCATACGATATGGAATCCGCTGCAAAATCATATCCGGAAGAATCCCAATGCCAAGCCCCTTTTCTACCATAGACATAATTGCAAAATCCTCCCAGGTCGTAAACCGGATCTGCGGATGTACCCGATTCCGTTCCAGAATTTCCGACACCTCAGTCTTTCCTCCATGCTCGAGCAGAAGAAACGGCTGATCCTCCAAACTCTGTATATCGATCCTTTCTTCTTTGGCAAGCGGATGCCCCACCGGAAGCACAACCTTGTATTCATCCTGCTTCAAAGAAATGGTATCGAAATATCCCTTCGCAGGCAGACTTAAAAAACCAAAGTCCACACGACCTTCTTCAATCCATTTCTCTACCTCTGCATAATCTCCAAGCAGCATTTCACATTCGATTCCCGGATAGTCCTTCTGAAACTCCGCAAAAATATCCGGCAGCCAGTGAATCGCCACGCTCGCAAAGGTTCCGATCCGTACAATCCCCGTCTGGATCCCGTTCATCTGTTGAATATATTCCTCAAGCTCCTGATAACCCTTAAGAAGTGCCCGGATTTGTGGAAGCACCTGCTCTCCGGAGGATGTCAGACAGATTCCGTTCCTGCTTCGTTGAAGTAATGTAATCCCCCATTCCTTCTCCAGATCTGCAACCATTTTACTTATGGAAGACTGTGCATAATTCAGGCTTTCTGCCGCCTTCGTAAAGCTTCCCTTCTCCACGGTCTTCACAAAAGCAAGATACTTTAATATGTTATTGTCCATTTTATATTCCTTTTTTCGATTTATATAATCATATTTATTCGCTTTTTTTATTTTACGGAATCCTGTAAGATATTTCAAGTAGATTAAACCTTGCAAAATCATCTATTTATAACAGTTCTGGTATGCAGAAATGAATGGGCATGGCTGAACTGTTACATCTATCCATCTTCCTATTAGAATTACTTAATTTACAAGAAAAATAATTTAATGGGAAATTTACCTGGGAAAGGCAGAAATATTATGAATTCTTCAACTACGAAAATCGATATGTTACATGGACCGCTTACAAAGAAATTATTACTTTTTACACTTCCGATTGCGTTAAGCAGTATGCTTCAGCAGCTCTTTAATGCTGCGGATACTTCCATTGTCGGATATTTTGACAATGCAAATTCTCTTGCCGCTGTCGGTACAAACGGAGAAATCGTTGCACTGATCGTTTCCCTGTCTTCCGGTCTTTCCATCGGGGCAAATGTACTGATTGCCACCCGGATCGGACAAAAGAAAACGAACCAGATCCCACAGATTGTACACACGGCAATGACACTTGCAGGCATTCTGGGCGTATTCGGACTTCTCTTTGGGCAGTGGATTACTAGGCCGCTCCTTACCTTAATTCAGACACCGGAAGAAATTCTGCCGTCTGCCGAACTCTACTTAAGAATTTATTTCCTGGGCTATCCGTTTTTATTGCTCTATGATTTTGCCTCCGCTATCCTCCGTGCCAGAGGAGACAGCCGCTACCCGTTTTTTGCCCTGTCACTTGCAGGTGTTGTAAATATCCTGTTGAATCTGGTGTTTGTAATTATACTGCATCTGAGCGTTGCTGGAGTTTCCCTTGCAACCGTTCTGTCCACAGGTATGTCAGCTTTGATGCTTCTGCACCGGCTGCAAAAGGATCAAAGCGAATTTCATTTATCCTGGAAAAGGCTGCGTATTCATCGTGCAGAACTGATACATATTATGAAAATCGGCATTCCATCTGCTGTTCAGGGTGCGGTATTCTGCTTCGCTAATATCTTCGTACAGGCATCGGTAAACAGCTTTGGAGCGATTGCCATTGCCGGAAGCACCATTGCCATGAATTTCGAATACTTTACCTATTATATCATCACTGCCTTTGGACAAACGGCCACAACCTTTGTCAGCCAGAACTATGCCGCAAAGCAATATAAACAATGCCGGAAAATCCTCTGGCTCTGTATGGGATACTCAATATTGTTCAGCATGCTGATGATTGAACCCATCGTTGTATTCCGCAGCGGACTCTCCGGCCTGTTCTCCACGGAACAGGCTGTGATTCAGAATGCCGGTATCCGTGTCATGTGTATTCTGTTTTTTGAACCCTTATGCAATCTGTATGAGATCACAGCAGGTGTCCTGCGTGGTTCCGGACATTCCCTCCTGCCTGCAGTTATCACTGTTCTCGGAACCTGCGCCTTCCGGATTCTCTGGATCTGCACGGTCTTCCGACTACATCCCCAATTAGAAGTGCTCTATGCAGCGTTTCCAATTTCATGGGTGATTACAACGATACTGATGCTTGGCAGCCTTGTCATCCTTCATCCTTTTGATCCCAGGGCTTTACCGGACTGAAATAGCCTGTTTCTGAATCACATTCGCACATTCTCAGCAGCCGGTGCTTCGCCCAGTGCGGAACTGTTGCTCTGTTTCTTCATGTGCCACCAATATACTGCAAAAATAGCTGCACCTGTAAAAATCCAGGAGGCAACATACACATCCATAAGCATTTCATAAGTCGGAATCCATCGGAATACGGTCACCATCCAGATCAATCGGAATACCACGGTACCCAGAATAGTAATAATGGATGGTTCTATGGATTTCCCCATTCCTCTCAGGGCTGCACTTTCCACCTCATAGGTTGCTGTCAGACCCTCCAGTGAGCACACATGATGCATCCGAATCAATCCATAGACGGCTACTGCGCTGCTGGTTGTATAAATGCTTACAAAGAAATCATCCCAGATCATAAAGATAATCGCAAGAATTTCTGTAAACACAATTCCGAAAAACATGCAAAGCCAGAATATCTTTTTGCATCTTTTGATATTTCCCGCTCCGTAATTCTGACTGGTAAAGGTGACTGCAGCCTGTGCAAATGCAGAGGCAATATCATATGTAAAATATTCAAAATTTAATGCCAGGGAAGAGCCTGCTATGGCATTCTCTCCAAAGGAGTTAATACCGCTTTGAATGAACACATTGGATACGGAAAAAATCGCTCCCTGTATTCCGGCCGGAATGCCGATAATCAGAACCTTCCTCAAGGCATTGCTTTCTATTCTCATATTTTTGATACGAAACCGAAATTCATCCTTTCGAAGATATAAATTAATAATGACCAGACCGGCACTTAAAACATTCGATATTACGGTAGCAATCGCAACACCGGCAACTCCCAGCCCAAAGCAGATCACCAAAATCAGATTCAAAACCACATTAACCATACCGGATACCAGAAGATAATACATGGGTCTGCGGCTGTCACCAAAGCTGCGCAGAGCTGCAGAACCAAAATTATATACGGTCATAAAAGGAACGCTTATAAAATAAATACGGATATATAACAAAGCCTCCTGCATGACACTCTCCGGCGTACCTGACAGTTCCAAAACCGTTTTAGCCAAGAGCATCCCGATGCACATAAGAACAACTCCCAGTATTAGTCCGAATGTGAGGATGGTATGAAGCATTCCACTGATTTCATCCCTCTTTTTCTGCCCAATCAGAGTTGCCAGAGCTGCATTGGGTCCTACGGAAAGCCCGACAATGAGATTTACAAAAATCCCGACAAGTGCCACGCAGCTTCCTACCGCAGCCAATGCTGTATCTCCGGCAAAGCGTCCGACTACTGCCACATCTGCGGAGTTAAATAACTGCTGCAGAATACTGCTGCATGCTAAAGGAATTGCAAACAAAATCAATTTTCCGGCAAGACCGCCGTTTAACATATCTATTTCTTTTCTTTCCATTGTGTTTCTCCACTGCTTTCATCTCAAGATTGACTCAAAAATGCCAAGCCGGATTCTGATCATTCCGGCTCAGCATTTTATGATTTGTCCATTCAAAGTTCCTGATATTTAATACCTGGAAAACTCCAGAATCTTCTTTGCATTGTCAATTCTATCCTGAGAGGGAGGCTCTACTCCTTCAAGCTTATAGGGAATGCCCAGTTCCTTCCACTTATATTCTCCCAGTGTATGATAAGGAAGTACTTCTACCTTCATCACGGTATCCAGTGTATCAATAAACTCTCTTGTCTTTTTCAGATATTCATCTTTATCTGTGATACCGGGAACCAAAACATGGCGGATCCACATCGGAATGCCCTGCTCAGAAAGGTATCTCGCACAATCCAGAATGTTCACGTTTGTATGACCGGTAAGCTTCTTATGCTCCTCATCATCAATGTGCTTGATGTCCAGCATTACCAGATCCGTATACTTCAACAGCTCATTAAATTTGGAGAAGAAGGGCTCTTCTCTGGTAAAAGGCTGTGCTGAGGTATCCAGATTGGTATTAATACCCCTCTCATGTGCCTTTTTGAAAAGATCAATCAGGAAGTCCATCTGTAATAAAGCCTCACCACCACTAACGGTGATCCCGCCTTCTTTGCCCCAATAGCTACGGAAGCGTTCTGCTTTGTCCAAAAGTTCATCCGCAGTCTGCAAATTATCCGTCTCCGGATTCCAGGTATCTACATTGTGGCAGTACTGGCAGCGCATATTACATCCTTTCAGGAAGATAAGATAACGGATTCCCGGTCCATCAACTGCTCCAAAGGACTCTAATGAGTGAATTCTACCTTTAATCATCGTAATCGTCTCCATTCTCTGCCATGCCGGCAGTTGCGGGGTTGAATTGTTATATTTATTCTCCTCGTATAGTATAAACTGCTTATCTTCATTAAATGCTCTACTCTACCTGCTTCACTAAATTCGAACTGCGTCT
>CAVJLN010000012.1:0-69574 GCA_963650485.1 Bacteroidaceae bacterium | reverse complement strand
GTAACTATTCAGAACTCCATTCGCAAAACCGCTGTTTCACAGCTTATGTTTTGCTCATGTAGTTACTTCGCCATATAAATTATGTCAAATGTCCCTACGAATGCAAGCATTCGACGTCCATGTTGCCATAATTGCATGGCTCTGAATAGTTACATATTCTTTTTAAAAAATACCATGCCTGATATGTTTTTACAAGTAAAATTCAGGTAAAATCACATAGCTGAACGGTTACGGTTACGGTTACCGTCGCCGCTCTTACAGCAGCCAGACACATGCTGTCAGGCTGCATAAGAACATGATTTGAGTAAGCTCTATGCAATCAGATATTTTTTCATAATCCTCAGTGCATTCTTTTCAAGGCGTGATACCTGTGCCTGGGAAATACCAATGAGATCTGCCACCTCCATCTGTGTTTTTCCCTCAAAAAAGCGTAAGGAGATAATTTCATATTCTCTCATTCCAAGCCTTTTCATGGCTTCACTTAACGAGATTTCTTCTACCCACCGTTCCTCACGGTTCTTCCTGTCACTGATCTGATCCATAACATAGAGCGTATCACCATTATCGGAAAACACCGGTTCATACAGGCTCATTGGATTCTGTATGGCATCAAGCGCATACACAATATCTTCCTTCGGAATGCCGATCTCTGTGGCGATTTCCTGCAAGGTCGGCTCACGCATACTGTTTTTCATCATGGTCTCTTTGGCATAAATAGCTTTATAGGCGGTATCCTTCAATGACCTGCTAACACGGATACTGCTGTTATCCCGCAGAAACCGTCGGATCTCGCCGATAATCATAGGCACTGCATACGTACTGAATTTCACATTCAGCGTCGTATCAAAGTTATCGATTGCCTTAATCAGACCGATACAGCCTATCTGGAACAGATCATCCACATTTTCATTACTCCCCGCAAAACGCTTGATTACACTTAAGACAAGCCGCAGGTTTCCTTCAATATATTCCTGCCTCGCCTGTTCATCCCCCTGCTTGATCCGTTCAAAGAACTGTTCCTGCTGCGTACTTTTTACTACCGGAAGCTTGGATGTGTTGACACCACAGATCTCCACCTTTCCCTGCACCATGTGTATGACTCCTTTCTCGTACTTTCTGCATAAAAGCACTGATATTAGAAATCATTCACCACATTTCATTATTTTATACAGGGCACTTCTTATTTCCCCAGAGCCGGCAGAATTCCTTCGCTACTGTTCTCTCGTATCTCGTTCCAGTTGGCGTTCCTTTCCTCTATCAGCTGCATATCATAATCAGTAAGAAGACCTTCAAGGTGATTCTCATGTTATTTTCTGAATTAAAGTGCAAGGATGTCATAAACTTAAGGAACTGTCAGCGGCTCGGAAAGGTATCTGACCTTGAATTTGATGAATGCAGCGGTCAGATCCGCAAGCTGTTCGTTCCAGGTGGAAACAGGTTTCTGAACTTTCTGTGCTGTGAACCGGACTACTGCATTCCCTGTAAGGATATCAAGCAGATCGGTCCTGATATCATTATCGTGGATATCAAGTGTTAATGTAAGGATTCCTGGCTATCGGCCAACGCTTAACTCTCCCTCATCATCTCCCTTTTCAGGCGCTTCATAATCTTTTTCTCAAGCCTCGAAATATACGACTGGGAGATACCGAGAAGCTCTGCGACCTCCTTCTGTGTCAGCTCCTCTCCATTGCTGCTTCCCAGTCCAAAACGCAGGTTGATGATCGTCTTTTCCCGTTCCGAAAGCTTATCAACTGCCTTAAGAAGAAGCTTGCGTTCCACTTCATCCTCAATGTCTTTATAAATAATATCCTCATCAGTTCCAAGGATATCCGAAAGCAGCAGCTCGTTGCCGTCCCAGTCCACATTCAAAGGCTCATCAATGGATACCTCCATCCTGGTCTTGTTATTTCTTCTTAAGTACATGAGAATTTCATTCTCAATGCAGCGCGACGCATAGGTTGCCAGCTTGATATTTTTATCCGGATCAAACGTATTAATAGACTTGATAAGGCCGATCGTTCCGATTGAAATCAGATCCTCCACGCCTACTCCCGTGTTGTCAAACTTCTTGGCAATATAGACTACCAGCCGCAGGTTATGTTCAATCAGGATCGACTTTGCCTCTTCCTCATACTCGGTTCCCAGATCACTGATTACCGCATTTTCTTTCTCGGCTTCCAGTGGCGGCGGCAGTACCTCCGAGCCGCCGATATAATGAATATCTCCCTGTCTTGTCAGGAAAAATCCAGGCTCCTTCCGATACATTTTAAATTGCATCTTCCCCGGAATCGCAACTTTAAAAACCATTTCTTCTCCTCCTACACAACATTCGATTTCCTTTTTTGACTTATTCTATGAAATCCATTCCGTGGAAAGAATCATCTGATAACTGCCGCTCTCGGACAGCTTTCCCTGATACATTGCCAGAATCCCCTCCGGCAGCTCCTTTTCCCCGTCATCGGTTCTGATTTTAATATTGGACACTTCCATTCCCAGCATGATACCGTGTGCCTTCCCCACACTATGATAGGGAATGACCTTCTGCTTTTCCGGAAGCATACAATCCTTCAGCTTCTGAAAAACCTCTTCTTCCAGAACAGAAACACT
Organism: Bacteroidaceae bacterium; assembly: GCA_963650485.1. Taxonomy (GTDB): domain Bacteria; phylum Bacillota; class Clostridia; order Lachnospirales; family Lachnospiraceae; genus Suilimivivens. The sequence goes on along the minus strand of CAVJLN010000012.1, from coordinate 66,967 downwards.
CCTTCCGGACACTGGCTCCCGCAGTCCGTTCCCCGTATCGATTAAGGCCGTTACCTGAAGCTCTTCAGAATCCCCCTGAAGAATTACCGTACAGAACGGATTTTCCTTTCTCTTTTGCAGAAACCGTACCAGTACTCTTCCTCCCTCGTACATCACACCTGCACATCCCAGAATCAGAATGGCAGAGCTTTTCATTTCCTGTAGGAGCGGAACTCGTCTTTGCAAAAAAAACAGACCCCCGCCTAAAAAGAATGCAACGCAATACAGGTATCCGGTATGCCTTAAGACTTCATAAATTGTTTTCCCTTTGAATACGAAAAAGCACCCAAGCACCGATACCGGAAGCATCACAAGAAGCATCAGAAGGCTCTGACTGCCTTTCAAAAAACAGACGCTGATGCTATAACATAATGCACCAGCCACACTTCCCAGAAGACTTCTTAACAAAGTGGTGGACTTTCTTAAGATAAATCCGGTCAGCCGAAAAAGGTAAAAATTCATTACCAGATTCAGCAGGAACACATTTTCTATATAAACTGTTTTCACGGTCTGCCTGTTTTCTCACCTCCCTGACCTTCATTATATACATGAAGGGATTCCAAATTTGTCAAAGGAAAGACCAAAGAGAGAGGTATTTGTCGCAGGATTCGACATCGGGTTATTTCATCTAAAGTGTGAGACTCTTCAAGCACCACCATGCTTTGATGCCGGGGGCTTACGCAGGAACTTAGAGGTTCCTCTATTTTGATCTTAATCAGCAAGGATTGGACAAGGAGGTCCAATCCAAGCACAATCGAGCCTGGACGGCTCGTTGGGCTGTTTGCGTCACTATACACTGTCTCTCCCAAAATAGATGGAACATCTTAGTTCCGGAGTCCAGCCCCGGCAGTAAAGTATGCGGGTGCGATTCTGGCTCGTCTTCACTAAGTGCTCTACATGAAAAGACCCTGCATCTCTGCAAGGTCTTTGAAAATCTTTCTTATGAACACTATTTTTATGATCTTACTTCTTCTGAAGGAAATCCGGAATCTTAATCGGCTTCTCGGTTATATTGCTGCGGATGTCCCCGGGGCTTGTAATTCCCTGAATGGGATGCAGCGGTGCGGTTGCTCCTGTCGGAGTGCTGCTTCCGGGAATGATATTGATTTCGGACTGCTTCGCAGTCGGAGTTGTCATGGTCTTTAAGGAAATATTCGGTGTTACCGGCTTCACATACTTTCCTGCGAAGGTACCGAATCCGGATACCGGCTTATTCGTCGGAATGGTATCATCTTCCAGACCGGTTGCAATAACGGTAATCGTACAGGTATCGGTCTGTGTCTCGTCATACATTGCACCGAAGATGATGTTCACATCGTCTCCTGCAAGCTCCTGAACATAGCTTGCTGCATCGGACGCATCTGCCAGTGAAATATCACCGGATACATTGATGATGACATGGGTAGCACCGGAAATTGTGGTATCCAGTAACGGGCTTTCTACAGCCATCTTCACTGCTTCGCTCGCCTTATCATCACCCTTGCCACTGCCAATACCGATATGGGCAATACCCTTGTCCTTCATAACGGTCTGGACATCGGCAAAGTCAAGGTTAATAATGGCAGGTACATTAATCAGGTCTGTGATTCCCTGTACAGCCTGCTGTAAAACCTCATCTGCTTTTTTAAGAGCATCCGGCATGGTTGTCCGGCGGTCTACGATCTCAAGTAATTTATCATTCGGAATAACAATCAAAGTATCTACGTTTTCTTTGATTTTGGTAATACCGCCAATCGCATTCATCATACGTGTCTTTGCTTCAAAACGGAAGGGCTTCGTCACAACACCTACCGTAAGAATTCCCATATCCTTGGCAAGCTTCGCTACAACCGGAGCTGCTCCGGTACCGGTTCCGCCACCCATGCCACAGGTAACGAATACCATATCTGCACCCTTCAATGCTGCTGCAATCTCTTCGCTGCTTTCTTCGGCAGCCTTCTCGCCGATTTCGGGCTTTGCACCGGCGCCAAGTCCCTTCGTCAGCTTCTCTCCAATCTGAAGAACCTTCGATGCCTTACAAAGCTGTAAGGCCTGCTTGTCTGTGTTAATTCCAACGAATTCCACACCTACAATATTCTCATCTATCATTCGATTGACTGCATTATTGCCTGCTCCACCGACACCAACAACGATAATCTTAGCAGCGGCTCCTGCGTCATTTGTTTTAATTTCCAGCAAGGGTACTTCCTCCTTCAATCCCGAATAAACTCCAACAGGCTACACCAAAACCTGTTTTGAAGCTTAATAACTCATATAGCTTATCATATAATTTTTTGAACTAATTATCAACAGTTAATTTGAAGAATTTTATAACAAATTTCTCTTTCTCTGCTTTCTAGTCCGGCTCGAACGAAATGTTTTTCGTTTCTTCGGTGTAATTCTCCATCCGGAGCACACCACTCTTCCCTTGAAGCTCCGGAAGCATATACTGCAGCTTCATCAGCTTTTCATCCAGATCGGTCGCATTTCCAAGGGCTACCCGCACCTCATCAAAATAAAGGGTAAGGGTATTGTCACTGCCAAAGTATATGCGGTCAATGGACAAATTGTACTTATTTACCAGCTGGGTAATGCTTAGAACAGACTTGAAGATCTCCGGGTTATCCACCGGAAGCGGCTCATACAGCACCACATGGTCAAACTGTAATCCCGTCACAAGCGGAATGCCCTCCGTCCTTTCATTTGAGCTTTCTACCACAATGCCATCCTTGTCAAAATACATGTAATTTTCGAGATATTCCACATATCCGGCAAGAGCCTTCTCATACACCTCGATTTTAATGGTATGCGGATCAACAACGGAAACATCCATTTTCTCTACAAAAGGAACACCCGAAATACTCTTGTCCCTGTATTTCATGGACAAAAACAGGGAATTATTTCCATAACGCCCTGCCATGACCATATCCAGAATCTCTTCATCCGTATAGTGTACATTTCCTTCCACATAAGAGGTCGTCACCGTATAATTCGTGAGAATATACTGATATCCGAAAAGCAATCCCAGAAGCAGAAAGAGGATGATTCCCAGAATGATAAAAATACTCTTATGATTCCGGAAAAAGCCACCATCCAGCGATATCTTTTTTTTAACCGGTTTTGCTTTGGGCAGCGCCCTGATCTTTGCTTTATTCTTTTGGACTGGTTTGCGTTTCTTTTTCTTTGCCATCCGTATCCTTACCTATATAAATATTCACACCGAGATTCCGGTAATCCCGGCAGATGTCCTCATATCCACGCTCAATAAAATGTTTGTTATCAATGACCGTCTCGCCATCTGCCATACAGCCTGCAATAATCAGAGCTGCTCCGCCCCGCAGTTCCATGGCATTCACTTCCCTGCCATAAAGCTTCGGCACACCGTGAATCAACGCTTTATGCTCACTTAAAAGCTCGATATCCGCGCCCATGCTCCGTAGCTCCGGCACGACCTGAAACCGGTTTTCAAAAATCGTTTCCTCGATAAGACTTAAGCCCGATGCCCTCGTCAGAACCGACATCAGCGGTGACTGCATATCGGTCGGAAAACCCGGATAAATTTCGGTCTTTGTATAAGGAATGGCATTCCGGACAGGATCTGCCATGACCGACATTCCTTCCCTGGAAATGGCAAGTCTTGCCCCCATTTCCACTGCCTTTTTCAACACGGCATGCATATGCTGTACCGGTGCATCCCGTAAAAACACATGCCCTCCGGTTCCTAATACGCTAAAAAGATACGTGCCTGCCACAATACGGTCGGACGGAACCCGGTAGGTAATGCCATGCAGTTCTTCCAGACCCTTGATCAGCAGGGTATCCGTTCCGGTTCCCTCGATGATGGCTCCGGCTTTTGTCAGGAATTCACATAAGGAAATGATCTCGGGTTCTTTTGCGGCATTCTGAAGTACGGTAACACCCCTAGCCTTTACGGCTGCAAGAATGATATTTTCGGTCGCTCCAACACTGGCCACCGGAAGCCGGATCACTGCTCCCTTTAAGCCCCTTGTATAAGCCCGGAAGTATCCCTCTTCCTCATAAAACTCCGCACCCATCTTTTTTAAAGAACGAAGGTGAAGATCGATCGGACGCTCTCCGATTACGCATCCACCGGGATACGCAAGAGAAACCTCCCCGATCCTTCCCAGCATTGCGCCAAGAAGCATGATCGAAGAACGCATACAGGTAACATTCTCATTCCGGATTGCCTCCTGCTGCACCGTCAGATCCGTAAGGCTTGAGGCATCAATGGTAATGGCCCGGTTACTCCGGCTCACCTTACAGCCAAGAGACTGCAGCAGATTCTTCATATGCTCCACATCCAGAATTCTCGGACAGTTCTCAATGGTACACACATCATTGATCAAAAGGGCAGCTGCCATCACCGGCAGTACTGCATTTTTTGAGCCTTGTATCGTTGTTTCCCCGAAAAGGGCGTTTCCACCTCTGATATGAATTGCATCCACTTCTTCCAACACCTTCCGGTTTAAAGTATGACCTACTCTATACTATGTAGATGTGTAAGAAAAAGTTACACTAGAGATCCTTCAACCGGATTCCTCTGCCGACGCTGAACACAATGCCGATCTCCGCAAGAAGAAACATCACCGACGATCCCCCGTAACTGATAAACGGTAGGGAAATACCGGTATTGGGAATGGTATTGGTAACCACCGCCACATTCAGAATGACCTGAATGGCAATGTGCCCCATCACACCGACAACCAGAAGTGCTCCAAACAGATCCGGTGCATTATTGGCAATAATCATGCAGCGCCAGATCAGAAGAATAAACATCAATAAAACTGCAATGGCTCCAAACAGTCCCAGTTCTTCACAGATAATGGAAAAGATCATATCATTCTGTGCTTCCGGAAGGAAACCGAGCTTCTGCATACTTTCTCCAAGCCCTTTCCCAAGAATTCCACCGGAGCCAATCGCATACAGCGCCTGCAGGGTCTGGAAACCCTTACCGCTTGCATAAGCCTCCGGATCCAGCCAGGCCAGAATTCGTTCACCACGGAAGCCGCCGACGCTTCCGCTCTCGGACATTTTAACGATCAGAAAAACAATGCCTGCCACACCTGCTGCCCCGATAAGTCCCAGAATAAGGAACCTCTTATAATCCGGACAAGCCACGAAAAGCATGACAACTGCAATTCCCATAATAATAATTGCAGAGCTTAAGTTTCGTGTAATAACATAGATAAGACCGCTCATCGGCATTGCGGATCCAAGCACCACAAGAAAACCTTTCCTGGTACGTATATTTCTTCCCATCCTGCAGATGAGATGCGCCAGAAATAAAATCATGGCAAGCTTTGCCACCTCCGCAGGCTGCAGGGAAACACCGAACACACGCAACCACCGCTTCGCACCGTTTGCTTCAATACCAAACGGAATGATCAGCAGCACCAGTGCGACCGATACGCCATATCCTAAAACTGCGAACCGCTCCCAGATATGATATGGCAGGTGGGATACAATAAACAGCACGACAAGTCCCGCCAGCGTTGAAAATATCTGCTTGCGGAACAAATAAGTGGAATCATTATAGGTCAGATTTGCATCATAGGCACTGGTTGAATACAGCATGACAAGACCAAACGCCAGCAAAAACAACACAATAAAAAGTAACGTATAATCGGAAAAGGATTCCTGAGTTTTACGTAATCCTCTCTTAAATCTGTCCATTGTCAAAACCTACTCTCCTAATTTATAAATCATTGCAACTGTTCCGTTCCTTTACAGTTGCCTTATAAACCATTTCTTTAAACATCTTGCCGCGAACCTCATAGTTTGGGAACATTCCCCAGCTTGCACATGCCGGCGACAATAACACGGCATCTCCCGGAACGGCATTCTGTACGCAGATCCCGAACGCCTCTTCAAACGTATCTGCAAGAATAATATTCGAAACTCCATGCTTTCTTGCACACTCGGCTATTTTATCCCTCGTCTGACCAATCAGGACGAGGGCTTTTACCTTGCCATTAAAGTTCTCAATCCACTCATCGTATTCGCTCTGCTTGTCATAGCCTCCACCGATCAGGATGGTGGGCTTCGTCATGGCACGGATTCCCTGAATGGCAGCATCCGGGTTCGTTCCCTTCGAATCGTTATAATAATCTACCCCGTTCTTCGTAGCGACGAATTCAATCCGGTGTTCCACTGCCTTAAACTGACGGACTGTTGCAAGAATCACATCCATCGGAACCTCCATTGCACGGCAGATGGCAATTGCTGCCATCACGTTTTCCACATTGCATACCCCAACCAGATTCATTTCATGAATGTTCATCAGCCTCTGTGCCATTCCGTTCTCTGCGAGCATGATCTCTTCGCCCTGAAGGAAAAGTCCGTCGGCAAGCGCTCTCTTTGAGGAAAAGAATACCACCTTTGCAGGACATCGGTCACCAAATGCTCTGGTATAAGCATCCTCATAATTGAGTACGCAGACATCTTCTTTCGTCTGGTTTAATGCAATCTTCTCCTTCGTCTCCACGTAGCACTCCATGGTGTGATGACGGTTTAAATGATCCGGTGTAATATTTAAAATTGCGGATACCTTCGGTGCAAAGGTATGAATGGTCTCTAACTGGAAGCTGCTGATCTCCGCAACCACCACGGAATCCTCCTTCGTGTCCATTGCAATATCCGTATAAGGATTTCCAATGTTTCCAACCACAAAAACGGACGGTTTGTACGCACTCATAATCTCACCGACAAGCGTGGTTGTCGTGGTCTTTCCGTTCGTACCGGTAATGGCAATCACCTCGCCCCTGGAAAAGGCATAGGCAAGCTCGATCTCTCCCCATACCGGAATTCCCTTTTTTTCAAAAGAAACCACCATATCGGAATCAATCGGAACCCCGGGACTTATTACCAGAAGCTCTACCTGTTCTTCCAGTTCGGAAGGAAGCGTTCCTGTCACAATCTGTAAGGCAGAAATCCCTGCGGTCTTTTCCTTTAAAACCTCCACATCCAGCTTCTCATTGCTGTCAAACAGAATCGTCTTTGCACCGGTCTTTGATAAAAGACCTGCTGCCCCGATTCCGCTTTTTCCTGTTCCGATCACCAATACGGTTTTATCTTGTAAATCCATGTTTTTAACCTCGTTTCTATATTCCCAGCAATGCAACAATGCACATTACTGCAGTCATTATGGTAAATAATGCAACGATGCGTGTTTCTTCAAAGCCACACAGTTCAAAGTGATGATGGAGAGGCGCCATTTTTAAAAGACGCTTTCCTCCGCTTAACTTAAAATACACCACCTGGGCAATCACGGAAAGCACTTCGACCACATACACGATGCCAATCAGCGGAAGCAGTAACGGCAGCTCCATCAGATACGCACAGGCTGCCACGAAGCCTCCCAGCGCTAGAGATCCGGTATCTCCCATAAAGACACTCGCCGGATGCACATTAAATAAAAGGAAACCCAACAATGCTCCTGCGGCTGCCCCCGTAATCGGAAACAGTCCCTCATGCCTGAACACGGAAATGACCAGCCACAGCATCGCAGCCATGAGCGTCACACTCGCCGCCAGGCCATCCAGTCCATCGGTAAGATTCACCCCATTTACCGTTCCGATCACGATAAAGAAAAATACCGGAATCGTAAAGGCTCCCAGAGACAGGCTTTTCCCATTGGAAAACGGAATCCGCATCAGAAAATCCATCCCACGCACTTCATACAGGTAATACCAGAATCCCGCCGTCAACAGAAACTGAAGGAGAAGCTTCTGAAATGCGGACAACCCCTTCGATCTTTGAAGGACTACCTTAATAAAATCATCTAAGAAGCCGATCAGTCCGAAACCGAACGTTATACACAATACCGGAATCACATCCGGAAACCTGTGCAGAAACGGAAGTGTCGAAAGCAGAATACTCAACAGAATGATAATTCCACCCATGGTCGGCGTTCCCGACTTACACAAATGCGTGCTCGGTCCATCCTCTCTTACAATCTGGCGTACCTTTACCTTCTTCAGTAGCGGAATCAGCAGCTTACCAAGCAGTGCGCTCAGTAAAAAAGCTGACAGAATCGGCAAAACCACATCTTGCATTTTCATTAATCATACCTTTCAATTATAATCCATTTTGTCCAGATAGGGAAGAACATTTTCGAAAAGCTGACGCACGACAGGAGCTGCTACCTGACCGCCATAATATATCCCCTTGGGGTTATGGATAATTGCAATCGCAAGTACCTCCGGATCATCTGCCGGGGCAAATCCGATAAAGGAGGCAATGTACCTCCCGGTTCCTCTGGGGAGCGTCTGGCTGGTCGCAGTCTTTCCTCCGACCCTTGCTCCCTCCACATAACCATTCTTGCCTGATCCACTTTCTACCACCTGCTCTAAAATCATCCGCATGGTCGCCGACGTTTCTTCCGATACAATCTGTCTGCCCTCTTCATAGGACAGCATCCGGAGATTCTCTCCCTGTCGGTCTGCCACCTTCACACCAAAATGCGGAGTGATTCTTTTACCTCCATTTACAAGTGAAGACACCGTTGCCGCCATCTGGATCGGTGTCACCTGAAAGGACTGCCCGAAGGAAACCGTGGCAAGCTCGACCGCTTTCATGTCCTCCTTTTTGTGCATGATGGTTCCTGCTTCTCCGGGAAGATCCACGCCGGTCTTTTCCAATAAGCCGAACTGCCTGAAGTATTTGTAATAGTTGTCTACGCCAAGCCGGAGACCGACTGTGATAAATACCGGGTTACAAGAATTCATCGTTGCCTGGATGAACGTCTGTGTTCCATGTCCGGCGATCTTGTGGCAGCGGATCCGGCGATCCTCCACCATGATATAGCCCGGACAGTTAAAGGTGGACTCCGGTGTTACCACGTCCTCCTCCAGACCGGCCGATGCCGTAATGACTTTAAAGGTGGATCCCGGTTCATAAGTGTCACTGATGCAGCCGTTACGCCACATCTGATTGAGCAGCTCCTGTTTTTGTTCTTCACCCACATCTTTGCCTGCCTCTCCCAGATCATACGGATGATTCAGGTCGAATTCCGGAACATCCACCATCGTATAAAGCTCTCCGTTCTTTGGATTGATGACTATGATAGATACCCGTTCTGCTTCTTTGCTTTCCATCACCTGTCTGGCAAGCTGGGTCGCATAGCTCTGGATGTTCCGGTCCAAGCTGATATACAGATCCTTTCCCGGAATGGGTTCTACACGCTCTTCTCCTTCTGCAGCCAGCTCCACTCCCCTTGCATCGGTCACGGTAAGAATCGTGCCTTCCGTTCCCTTCAATACTTCTTCATATTTCACCTCCAGACCGATGATTCCCTGATTGTCTCCACCGGTAAAGCCAAGCACCTTGGAGGCCAGCGTATCATAGGGATAATACCTCTTATAATCCTCATCCACCTTTACCCCGTCCAGATCATAGCTCCGGATCCGGTCTCCAGTTTCCTTTTCCACATTGCTCTTTACCTTTTCAATTGAGGAATATTTCTGAACCCGCTTACGGACATATTCCTCCGACAAATTAAGCTCACGGCTTAACACCTCTACGATTTTATCCGGTTCGTTGATCTGGTTGTGTATCACGGAAATCGTACAGACCGTTTTGTTGTCAGCAAGCACCGTTCCATTGGCATCCAGAATCCGTCCTCTGGCAGCCTTGATCATTCGTTCCCTTTCATGTAGCTGCTGTGCTTTTTCCATATAATATTCCGAACAGTTCACCATCAGATAACCGAGCCGTACCATTAAAAGGCAGAGCAGCACAACACATGCAAAGAAAAAGGCCACGATCTTTTTCCGGTGAAAGGTTTTATTTTTCTGCATAAAAAACCTCATAGAAAAGGTATTGTTATAATTTATTACCCTTCCTATGAGGTTATGCCTTTGTATTTTCAGTTTTCTATGGAGCCTCTGTCGTGGTATCCTGCCCGGTGTTCTCCGTTCCGGTATCTTCTGTCGTATCCTCTTCGGTTTCTTCCTCGGCTTCGCCACCTTCAAAGCTTTCTCCGTACACTGCACCCGTTACCGGATCGACATAAGCGCCGGTATTCGGATCTACTGCATAGCCCGTTGCCGGATCAATCGGGAAATCCTTCCACGGTTCATTGCGTGGTGTTTCTTCCGTGGTTCCATCCCCTTCTGCCGTGGTATCTCCGATATCTTCTCCGTCCTCTCCTTCTGCTGCCGCATCCTCCTTTGAAGCATCCGCAGTCCGGATTTCAATCTGAAGCTGCTCCAATTCTTCCCGTTCCTCATCAGTCAGCTCCTCGGTCATGAAAATACCAAGATAAGGAAGCGCCTCGGTAAGAATGCTCCGCACGATTCGGGTTGCATACTTCGCATCGTCCTGTGTTGCCACGTTTGGGCGATCCACAACCACATAAATCGCAATCTGCGGGTTGTCAGCCGGAGCATATCCCATGAAGGAAACCACATACTGACGGTTGCCTCGGGGAAGTGTTTCGGCGGTTCCTGTTTTGCCACCGATCATATAACCTGCCGGGCGGGCAGTTTTACCGGTTCCGTGTTCTCCGGTGACAACGGTATTACACATCTCACGGATCTTTTCGGAGGTTTCCTCGGAAACGGTCTGCTTCAGCACACGGGGTTCTATATTCTGCACGGTTGCTCCCGACGGACTGATAATCTTCTTTACCATATGCGGCTCATAATAATATCCGCCATTAATCAGGGAACTGAATCCGCTGATCATCTGGATCATCGTACAGTTATAGGACTGTCCGAAGCTGTTCGTTGCAAGATCCGAGGAGCCCATGGTATCCTTCGTAAAAATAAGGCTTGCGGTACGGGCTTCTCCTGCCAGGTCAATATTCGTCTTCAAACCCAGATTAAAGATATGCTGAAACTTCGTAAAAGTATCCACCCCCATTGCCTTGGCAATATACATCATAACCACGTTACAGGATCGTTCAATTCCTTCCGACACCGTAAGAAGACCGTCACCGTAGCGGTTGTGGCAGCGGATTGTGTGACCGCCGACCTCCAGAGAGCCCTCACAGTTATAGGTTTCATTTCCGGTAATCGCACCGCTTTCAATCGCAGCAGCTACCGTAAAGGGTTTGGAAACGGAACCCGGTTCATAGGTATCGTTAATACAGAAGTTCTTCCATAAAGCATTGAGGTTCTGGTAAAGCTGATCGCCCTCTAAGGTACCGACATTTTCTTCATTAATATATTCCTCGGTTTTCTCCCCGTTTTCATCAAGGAGCCGCATGCCAAGCAAAGCATCCGTGTTACGCACATCATTCAGGTTATAGGTCGGATAGCTTGCCATGGCAAGAATCTCACCACTATTGACATCCATGATGATACAGCCTACATTGTTGGCGCCATTTCCCTCATGAGCGTTGTCCTTATATTCCTCATTAAATTTCAGCAGATATTTCTCTACAATACTTTGCAGGTTGGCATCAATCGTGGACTCCACGGTATTGCCATCTACCGCTGCAATGGTTGTCCGCTCCACGTTCGCATCCGAATTCATATAGCCGTACTCGCGCCCCGGAGTTCCCGTCAGCACATCATTGTAATACTCTTCCAGTCCATAGGAACCGACATTATCATTTGTTGTAAATCCAATGACATCACAGGCAAGGGTATTGCCCGGATACATTCTCTGGTATTCTTCTTCGAACCAGACACCCTGAACCAGAGAGCCTTCTGCATTCTGCAATTCCTTAAACCCTTCAATCTGTTCATAGGTCTGCCGCTTCGCCAGCACATAATAACGGGACGAGTCTCCGTTTTCTGCAATATAGGATCGGATCGCCGATGTATCAATCCCGAACTCCTGCCGCAAGGCATCCAGAGTCGGCTCCAGATACTCTTCCTTCTCCGATACCGCTACCGCATCCAATATGACATTATAAACCTTCTCGCTCGAAGCCAGAATGCTTCCGTTCCGGTCAAGAATGGATCCTCTTTTGTACGGAATGGTCGTGCTGTCATACTTCTGCTGGGACAGAATCTGCTTCTTATAGCGTTCCCCATTATCCCTCGTAATGGTGAATAACCGATAGGATAAACCCACAAAAGCCAGCAGTATTATCATAAATAATACTACCAGCTTCTTCTGCATTCTTACTGTAAATCGATTTCCTTTTGCCTGTCTTGCCAAATTCTTACCTCTTACGAATCTGCATCCTTCCCCGGATCCTAATTCGGGATTTCACCGGTCTGTCTCACATAGTCACTGCTTTCGCCGTTGAATGTGATGATCTGACCTTCCTGTGCATATCCCATACCCAGTTCCTGAATGGCAATCCGTTTTACTTCATCCAGATTAATACTACTTGTTATTCTACTATAATTCTCGTCATTATCAAGTCTTAAATCATTTAAAATCTTTTCCTGTTTGGAAATGTTCTTGATACTGTTCGTGATATCCGACTGCAGCGATAGATACATGGTTAAAATCATTCCTGCGGCAACCATAGCGACTGCAAGAAACAGCACGTAGCCGATGTTCATCCGGTGTGCTCTTGCACGGTTGCGGTGTGTCTGTTCGCTGACACGGCGACGCGGCTGTTCAATCTGAGGCAGTGCTTCAAGCTTTCTGGCTGTATTTCCCTGCACATAGATGCTGTTCCGATATGCAGTTTTTCTTGTTGTTCTTGTATCAGCCCTCATAAGTTATGCCTCCATTCATTCCTCAATTACACTTTTCAAATATTCGAAGCTTCGCGCTTTTGGCTCTGCTGTTTAACTCCATTTCTTCTTCATTTGGCAAAATCGGTTTCCCGGTGATCACCGTTCCCTTGCTCACCTTACCACACACACATACCGGGAAATTCGGTGGACAGGTACAGGGATTCGCTGCCTGCCGGAATGCAGTTTTCACGATCCGATCCTCTAAAGAATGGAAGGTGATAATACATAATCTTCCGCCCGGATTCAAAAGATCGATCAGTTCATTTAAGGAATCCTTCAACACTTCCAGTTCATGATTGCATTCGATGCGAATCGCCTGAAAGGTACGCTTGGAAGGATGCCCGCCTTCTGCCCTCATCTTTGCAGGAATGGCTGCTTTGATGAGCTCATTCAGCTCTCCTGTTGTTTCGACTGGTTTCTGTTTTCTTGCTGCCACGATGTGTTTGGCAATGTTCTTTGCGAACTTGTCCTCACCATAATCGCGAATCACCCGAAACAGTTCCATCTCACTGTATTCATTAATGATCTCTTTCGCTGAAAAGCTGCTCCGCTGATCCATCCGCATATCCAGCGGCGTATCATACCGGTAGGAAAATCCCCGCTCTTCATTATCAAGCTGATAAGAAGAGACTCCTAAATCCAACAGCATTCCATCGATTCCGTCAATCTGTAACTGCCGTAAAACGGCCGGTGTATTCCGGTAGTTGTCACGAACGATCGTCACATGCTCCTTAAATGGCTCTAATCTTGCAGTAGCAGCCTCAATCGCTGCCTCATCCTGATCGATGCCGATGAGCCGTCCCTTACCGGTAAGCTTGCCTGCAACCACGCTGGCATGTCCTGCCCCGCCTAAGGTTCCATCCACATAAATTCCTTCCGGCTTGATGTTCAGGCCTTCGATTGATTCATTTAGCAGCACTGACGTATGATTAAATTCCATTCGTTAACCCCTTTAGATCCCAATCCCAAGTTCAAACATATGATTGGAAATCTCATCCATATCCTCAAAGGAAACCGTTCCTTCCCATCGTTCCTTGCTCCAGATTTCAATTCTGCTTCCTACACCGACTAAAACAGCGTCCTTCGTAATATCTGCAAACTCCCGTAAAACCGAAGGGATTAAAATTCGTCCCTGCTTGTCTACTTCTACGCTGGCTGCACCTGCTAAGAAGTATCTGGTAAATTGTCTTACCTGTTTATCCATCATGGGTAGTGAGAGAAGCTTTTCTTCAAATTTCTTCCACTCTTCGTTGTCATACACAAACAGACAGCCATCCATCCCCTTGGTCACTACAAATTCATCGCCTAAACTTTCACGGAATTTGGAAGGAATGATCAGTCTGCCTTTGGCATCAATTGTATGATTGTATTCTCCCATAAACATTAATACAATTCACCACTTTCTACCACTTGGTTGACACTATCTACCACTTTCCACCACTTTTAGGTTTATTCTACCCTATTGATGTAGGGATTGCAAGCATAAAAATAGCGCCCTGTGAGGCTCACAAGGCGCATAAATACTGGATTTCTCTTTAATTTTCGCTTATATTGTGTGGCATATTATTCCACCCACCAGATATAGTGTTTCAGGTCTGATCTTCCCCCACAAAATTTTTTTTCGTTTCTTCCTTCTTTTTTAAATGGATGCGCACTGCCGCACCACAGATCACAGAAAAGACTACCAGGACAATTGCAAGTACCTGGGAAACCGGTATCGTTGTTCCGTGAATGTAAAGCTGATCGGTACGAATTCCTTCGATCCATGCCCTGCCAAGTCCATAGCCGCCAAGATAAATCAGGGCGATTTCCCCTTCGAACTTCTTATGTTTCCAGTAAACAAGCATAATTGCAAGAACCATCAGACACCAGAGGCTTTCATACAGATAGGTAGGATGTACCTGAATGTAGTTCGTTCCTTCGATAATATGGCTTCGCAGCTCGTCGGAAATATCCACCGTCCGTACCATCTCAATCGGGAGTCGCATGGCTAGCAGATTATCCGTATATCCGCCAAATACCTCACGGTTAAAGAAGTTTCCCCACCGGCCGATTGCCTGTCCGAGAATCAGTCCGGGAAGCGCCGTATCCATAAAATGGAATGGATTAAGTTTCTTGATCTTACAGTATACAAACACCGTAATAAATGCGACAATCACACCACCATAAATGGCAAGTCCACCTTCCCGCAGATTCAGAATGCTTAACGGATGATTCTTATAATAATCCCACTGGAAAATCACATAATAGATTCTCGCTCCAATAATGGAAAAAATTACCGCATAGATCGCGAAATCAAAATAGGTATCCGGATTCTGTCCGGTCTTCTTCGCCACCTTCGCTGCCATCAGATATCCACAGATGACCGCAATGGCGATACAGATTCCGTAGATTGCAATGGTAAATCCAAAAATGGTAAAACCCTTGGGCACATATTTCAGATCAATTCCAAGATTGGGGAATGAAATTTCCATCAAATCCATCATAATTGTTTACTCCTCTTATTCCTGCATAGCAGAACTATTTAGACGTTGAATCTAAACAGAATTACATCCCCATCCTGAACCACGTAATCCTTGCCTTCCATGCCGACAAGTCCCTTTTCTCTGGCTGCTGCAAGGGATCCCTGTTCTAAAAGATCCTTATAATTAACAACCTCAGCTTTGATGAAGCCACGCTCAAAGTCAGTATGAATCTTACCGGCTGCCTGCGGAGCCTTGGTGCCGATCTTAATGGTCCATGCTCTCGTTTCATCCTCTCCTGCGGTCAGGAAGCTCATCAGTCCCAGTAAAGAATAGCTTGCACGGATCAGCTTCTCAAGTCCCGATTCCTTTAATCCGAGATCCTCTAAGAACATTGCTTTCTCGTCATCGTCCAGTTCCGCAATCTCCTGCTCGATCTGAGCACAGATTACGAACACCTCACTTCCGTCCTCTTTTGCAAACTCTCGTACCTTCTGCACGCCTGCATTGCCGGCACCATCGTCTGCCAGATCATCCTCTGCAACGTTTGCCGCATAAATCGTCGGCTTATAGGTAAGAAGATTGAGGCTCTTTAAGATCGCCTGCTTGTCTTCATCATCGGTCACATAGCTCTTTGCCATCTTGCCGGACTCCAGATGTGCAATCAGCTCCTCCAAAAGCTCTGCTTCCTTGGCAAGAGACTTATCCATTCTGGCTGCCTTACCGGTCTTTGCCATACGACGCTCCAGAATTTCCAGATCGGAGAAAATCAGTTCCAGATTGATGGTTTCAATATCACGGAGCGGATCAATGCTTCCGTCAACATGTACCACATTCGGATCCTCAAAGCAGCGTACCACATGCACAATTGCATCCACTTCACGAATGTTGCTTAAGAACTGGTTACCAAGACCTTCCCCCTTGGAAGCGCCCTTTACAAGACCTGCAATATCCACAAATTCAATGACCGCCGGTGTCACCTTCTTGGAATGATACAGATCTCCCAAAAGCTTTAAACGCTCATCCGGCACTGCAACCACACCCACATTGGGATCAATGGTACAGAACGGATAGTTTGCGGATTCCGCTCCTGCCTTGGTCAGTGAATTGAATAATGTACTCTTTCCTACGTTGGGTAAGCCTACGATACCTAATTTCATTTTATCTTTTACCTGTCCGAAAACCCTTGATTTATCAGGGTTTTCGCCTTTCTATGTTATTTTACTACACAATTTACTACATAATTTTTAAGGCTTTTCTATCTTTTCAACTTTCTTTACCTTTTTATATTTTCAAGCCAATACTCAAACCAAGCTCTCTTCCTCTGTCATATTTCACTTGCTCAATACTTCTTCCTCTCCTTCAGCTCCTCATACAACAGTTTGTAATTCTCATAGCGGATCGGACTGATCTTCCCTTCTGCAAGGGCTTCCTTCACTCCACAGACCGGTTCGCTCAGATGTACGCAGCCGCCGAACCTGCAATAGGGTTCAAAGGGCAGAAATTCGGGGTAAAACTCCTTCAGTTCTTCCTTTTCCATGCCTTCAATATACAGGGACGTAAAACCCGGCGTATCCATAATATAGGTATCTGCCTCGACGGCAAACAGCTCTGCATGGCGGGTGGTATGCTTCCCACGTTCGATCTTGCGGCTGATCTCTCCGGTCGCCATATGGGCTTCCGGCGTAAGGCTGTTGACGATTGTGGACTTGCCAACGCCGCTGGGACCTGCCACCACCGTTGTCTTACCGCGGAGAATTTCCCGGATCCGGTCGATACCCTCTTCTTCCCTGCCGCTTACAAACAGTACCTCACAGCCGCTTGCCCGGTAAGCTGCAAGAAGCTCCTCCTGTTCCTTTTCCGATGCAAGATCCTTCTTATTAAAGCAGATCACCGTAGGGATCTCCTGCTTCTGCATCGAAATTAAGAAGCGGTCAAGCAGATTATAATTCGGGTCAGGCTTCACAATCGCAAAGATCACAAGTGCCTGATCGATGTTGGCAGAGGCCGGACGGATTAAGGCATTCTTCCGTGGCAAAATTTCCTTGATATTGCCAAGAAGCTGCCCTTCATCTAGCAGCTCAATTTCTACATTATCGCCAACAAGAGGCTTTACCTTTTCCTTCCGAAAAGCCCCTTTGGCCTTACATTCAAAGATTCCCTTTTCGGTATGCACGTAATAAAACCCGGCAATTCCTTTAATGATTTTACCCTTCATATGCAAAACTTACTCCGCAGTAAATGTGACCGCTCTCCGTACTTCCTTGCTTTCGGTAGAGCCGTCAATCGTGGTTACGGTTCCGTCATCGTTCGTAATGGTGGTTGCCTCATTGACGTTCGTATATTGGAACAGGATCACGCCGGTTGCACTCTTGATTCCCGAAATATTCTGCTGGGGAACCGGGAATGAATCCGTCTGCGTGCTTAGGAGCTGTGTTCCATCGTCTGCATATACCGTAACGGTTACCATCGTTCCGGATTTAAAATTGGGATCCTCTTCTTTGGTCGGAGCCGCAATACTGTCTACAAACTTGTAGGTGGACTGGATGGGGCCAAGGCTTACATTAATATCTACCTTCGTTCCTTCTGACGCATAGGAACCTGCGGAATAGCTCTGATAGCAGACAAGTCCTGCTGCTACCGAGTCGTTATTTACTTCGGATACCGTGCCGATTTCGAGTCCCGCTTCTGTTAAAAGTGCGGTTGCTGTCATTTCATCCTTACCCATCAGATCCGGCACCTGCTTCTTCTGGGTATCTGCGCCCTTGCTGATGCGGATCGTAATGGAGGCTCCTGACGGTGCCTTACTTCCTGCAACCGGATCCTGGCTGATAATCGAACCTTCTTTAATAAAGTCATCATATCCGTCTACTTTATTCGGTACAAATCCTTTATTTACTAATGTGGATACCGCCTCTGCTTCGGTCATTCCCACGACATCCGGAACCTCTACTCCTTCTAAGCCTGCGCTGACCGTGAGGATCACCTCCGTTCCGGAAGGGATCACGGTTCCTTCGCTGACGCTGCAGCGGATAACGATGTCCTTGGCATATTCACTGTTTTCTTCATATTCAATGACCGGAGTCAGTCCGACCTCCACCAATGCTTTCTTGACTGCATCCGCGTCCTGCCCGACCACATCGATCATCTTGATCTGCTTTGCCTCTTCCTGTACGTTTTCTTCCTTATTGCTGCTGAAGTCAAAAACGCCAAGGGTTTTACTTACCAGGAACAGAATAATTGCACCGATCAGAATGGCTGCTACCACAGCAAGAATCGTGGTGAGCTTCTCCATCTTGGGATCATAATCATCCCCATCATCGGTATCGTAATCGTCCGGCTCTTCCACATAACGGCGGTTATTCGAACGGCCGGCTGCTTCTCTCTTCACATCCCGTTCCTTACGAAGATGCATGGCATCCTCCATGGATTCCCGGTTCCTGTACTGCTTCTTGATGGAGACCATTTCACGGTCACTGACCGCTTTCGTGGCTCCCTCTTCATCAGGGTCTACCACCTTCACGAAATCCTCATCCGGATTCATAAGGGATTTCTTCAGATCCACAATCAGCTCGCCCATGGACTGGTATCTTCTGTCCGGACTCTTCTGACAGCATTTGAACACGATCTGCTCGACACTGACCGGAATTTCCGAAACGAACTCTCGCGGAGAAGGGAGTTCCTCCTGTATATGTTTAATTGCAATTGCAACGGTCGTTTCTCCATTAAACGGAACACGCCCAGTCAGCATTTCAAACAGGGTAATACCGAGGGAATAAATATCGCTCTTTTCATCGGAATATCCCCCTCTTGCCTGTTCCGGTGATGTATAATGAACGGATCCCATCACATTCGAGGTAATGGTATTGCTGGTTGCTGCCTTGGCAATCCCAAAGTCCGTTACCTTCACCTTTCCTTCTTTGGAAATAATGACATTCTGAGGCTTGATATCACGGTGGATAATATGATTATTGTGTGCCGCCTCAATTCCCATACTAATCTGGATGGCAATACTGATGGCCTCCTTTACCGACAGTCTGGCTTTCTTTTCAATATATTTCTTAAGGGTGATCCCTTCTACAAGCTCCATGACGATATAGTAAATGCCGTCTTCCTCACCTACATCATACACATTCACTACATTCGGATGCATCAGTCCTGCTGCCGCCTGTGCTTCAATACGGAACTTCGAAACAAAGTTCGCATTCTCACTGAATTCCTGCTTTAAAACCTTCACTGCAACGAAACGGTTCAGCTTATGGTCCTTGGCTTTATATACATCAGACATTCCACCCGTACCGATTTTTTCGAGTATTTCGTATCTGTCTCCAATTATCATTCCAATTTTAATCATCTTTTACCTCTTATATATCCTTCGCAAAGGCATCAATTATTATTACTGCAATGTTATCTTTCCCACCATGCTCATTCGCACCGTCAATCAGGCGCAGTGCCTTTTCCTTAATGGTATAGACGCCCTTCATAATCTTCAGAATTTCTTCATCCTCCAGCATGTTGGTCAAACCATCTGAACACATCAGAATCAGATCCCCCGGGTGCAGCTCCTCATTAAAGAAGTCTACCTCCACTTCTGCCCTGGCTCCCACGGCTCTCGTAATAATATTTTTGTCGGGATGATTTCTGGCCGTTTTTTCGTCCATGCCTCCCATCCGTACCATCTCTTCTACCAGGGAATGATCCCTTGTAATCTGCCGTATTTCATCGTTTACGATATATAATCTGCTGTCACCCACATTCGCCACCTGAAGATAATGCCCCATCAAGGTTGCTGCCACCATCGTGGTTCCCATCCCATAGAGGCTGATATCTTCGCCTGCCTTACGGCGGATCTGGTCATTTGCTACTTTAATTGCCTTGCCTAAAATCCGTACCGGGCTTTTTTCAAAGCTGCCTTTTACTTCCCGTACAACGGTTTCCACTGCATATCGCGATGCATAATCACCGGCATTATGTCCCCCCATGCCATCTGCTACCAGAAACAGATTTGCCAGATTGCCCAAAGGAATATCCTGTGCAAACACATAATCCTGATTTAGTTGTCGTCTTTTTCCGATATCTGTGACTGAAAAAGCCTGTAACACTCTGTTACCTCCCACTGACTGCCCGGCAGGGCATATCACTCCATAATCGTTCTTTATCATAGCATGATGACTGAAAAAAAGCAATGTGTCAGGTTTGTTTCCGGGCCATCACTCTTCTTCGCAGCTGCCCGCAGGCTCCGTCGATGTCTCTTCCCATCTCGCGGCGCACCGTTACCTGAATGCCGCTTCGTTCAAGCTTCCCTTTAAATGCCTGAATCGCTTTGGTTTCTGACTGCACATAATCCCGTTCCTTGATCGGATTCACCGGAATCAGATTCACATGACAATTGAGCGGTTTTACCAGCGTACAAAGCTCTCTGGCATCCTCCGGCGTGTCATTGACTCCTCCCACCAAGGAATACTCAAAGGTAAGTCTTCTTCCTGTCTGTTCAAAGTAGCTCTGGCAGGCCTCCATCAGCTCCGCAATAGAATACCGGTTTGCAACCGGCATAAGCTTTCTTCGTTTTTCATCCGTTGTGGCATGCAGGGAAAGCGCCAGGGTAATCTGCAGCCTTTCCTGTGCCAGTTCATAAATCTTCGGCACCAGCCCACAGGTCGAAACCGTCACATTCCGCTGGCTGATATGAAGTCCGTGCTCATCGGTAAGCAGCGCAACAAACCGAAGCAGGTTCTCATAATTATCGAGCGGTTCCCCGGTTCCCATGACTACCACATTGGAAACACGCTCTTTCGTATCTTGCGTAATCGCATAGATCTGATCCAGCATCTCCGCTGGTGTCAGATTCCGTTCCCAGCCATCGAGTGTCGAGGCACAGAACCGGCATCCCATTTTACATCCCACCTGGGACGAAATGCACACGCTGTTTCCATGCTTATAACGCATGAACACGCTTTCCACAAGATTTCCATCCTTTAATTCAAACAGATATTTCCGTGTTCCGTCAAGCTTTGACTCCTGCATCCGCGCCACCTGCAGGGTGGTAAGCTCATACCTCTCCTTACACGTTTCACGCAAAGCTGCAGACAGGTTCGTCATCTCATCAAAGCTGCGTGCCAGCTTGACATGAATCCATTCGTATAGTTGTTTTGCCCGAAAGCTCTTTTCTCCGATTACAGCCATTTCTTCCTGCAGCTCGGGCAGAGTCATTGATTTGATATCCATTTCGGTCCGTTACTCCTTTTTCTCTACTCAAAAATGATCCACTGGATCATTTTTTCATATACATGGCAACTCCAAAAAGACCCACTGGATCATTTTCTCATATGCATGGCAATCCTGCGCAGCTTCGCAACGAAAAATCCATCCGTCGAATGAATTCCCGGAAGGAGCTGCAGCATACCGTTTTCTTCACTGTCCCACAATTGCTCCGGCAGATACTCCTTCATGCTCTGTCTTTCAAAAGGAAAGTTCTGCGTAAACCACTGAACCATCTGTTCATTCTCTGCCCTGTGAATCGTACAGGTACTGTACATGAGCGTTCCGCCCGGCTTCACATACTGCCATACAACGGACAGAATCTTCTGTTGAAGCTCCACAAGCTCCTTTATCTGCTCCGGATTCATCCGGTAACGGATGTCTCTCTTCTTCCCAAGAATTCCTAAGCCGGAACAGGGAAGATCGGCATAGACCACATCGGCCTTCCCGATCATGTTCTCATCCAGTTTGGAAGCATCAAAGGCCTCGATCCGGATATTCGGACATTTTAGTCTTCTGCTGTTTTCTACAATCAACGCAGTCTTACTGTCGGTAAGATCCCTTGAAATCACGTTTCCCTCTTTTAAAAGTCCTGCCGCATGCAGGCTCTTTCCTCCCGGCGCCGCACAGACATCCAGCAACAGCTCGTCCCCGCGTAATCCTGCTGTCTCGGTAACCAGCATACTGCTCACATCCTGTACCGTAAAAAGCCCTTCCTCATAACCGGGGATGCTCTGTACACTCTCCCCGCCCTCAACCCGATAAGCATAGGAAAGGTAAGTATGCTGCTGCAGAGTAATCTGCTGTGCTTCCACGCTCTGCTTCCAGTCCTCTTTTTCCTCTTCCGACCCGCAGTAGCGCAGCACCACCGGATGTACCTTCTGCATCTCTTCAAAAATCCGCTTCGTAATTTCCGCACCACGTTCTTCAAGGAACAGGTTTACCAGCCACTCCGGCATGGAATAGCGCACGGAGTAACATTTCACCGGATCGCTTTCATCCGGATAAGCAATCTGCTCTTTCGTCCTTGCAATGTTCCGGAGCACTCCGTTTACAAACCCCTGCAAATTACAAAAGCCCCGCTTCCCGGCAAGTTTTACCGCCTCATTGCACACCGCGCTGTCCGGAACGGAGTCCATAAATAATAACTGGTACACACTAAGTCGTAAGAGGTTGCGGATCAGCGGTTTCATTTTGGGAACCGGAGTCTTCGAATAGTGATTTAATACATAATCAATCGTAATCTGTTTTTCAATCGTGCCCTCCGTTACCCGTTTGATAAAGGCCTTCGAGGGTTGCTTTAAGTAATCATATTTATTCAGGACATTCCGGAGCACCAGATGAGAATACGTTCCCTTTTCCAGAATCTCCATCAGCATCTCCAGAATCAGTTCTCGTTCGTTCAACTTCGTATCTCCTGTGCTAATCCCGTCTTCTTCGTCCCGTCAGCATGATCAGACGAAGAAGCTGCAATACCGAGGCAGCTGCGGCTGCCACATAGGTCATGGCGGCAGCTTTTAATACCTTGCCGCTCTCTGATACCTCATCCGGCGCAAGCATTCCGTAATCCCTCAGCATATGCAGGGCACGGCTTGAGGCATTAAACTCTACAGGCAGTGTTACGATCTGGAACAATACCGCAAAGATAAAAATATACACACCAACCTGTGCAAGCGAAAAGTAATTTCCGCTCGGAAGCCGGAAATTCAAACCTAAAATCAGCCCCAGAATAACAATCGGAAGTCCGAGCCTGGATCCCAGATTTGCTGCCGGTACAAGCAGGGTGCGGATTTTCATCGGAAGATATCCTTTGTGATGCTGTACCACATGCCCGCACTCGTGGGCTGCTACACCGATTGCCGCAACAGATGTGCTTCCGTATACACTGTCTGATAAACGAACCACCTTTTGGGATGGATCATAATGATCGGTAAGCTGTCCGGACACATGCTCGATGCGTACATCACTGATTCCGGACATCTGCAGGATTCTCTGTGCCGCCTGTGCACCCGTCATTCCGGTACGGCTCTGTACCCGTGAATATTTACTGTAGGTACTCTTTACAAAGCTGCTGGCAATCATGGAAAGAATTGCCCCAATGATTACTAAAATATAGGTTGGATCATATCCGTAATACATCATTTTCCTCCTTTATCGATCAGATTGTAACATCTCTTCCCTGACATCATAGCCTAACAGGAAGTCTTTTACCGACATTTTCTTCTTTCCTTCCAGTTGTACAGTCAGAACCCGGAGGGCATCCTCCCCACAGGCTACATCGAAGAATTCCTTTCCTGTCCGTATAACACTTCCCGGAACGGCTCCTTCCTTTCCTTCGACCACATCGGCATCCCAGATCTTTAAGGTTTTGCCTTTATAATAAGTGTACGCACTCGGCCAGGAATTGAGTCCCCGTACAAACCGTTCAATCACTCCGGCCGGCTTCGTCCAGTCGATATGTCCCATCGCCTTATCCAGCTTCGTTGCATAAAAGTCTGCAAGGCTTTCATCCTGCTTTTCGGGCATAATCTTTCCTGCCTCGATCAGCGGAAGCGTCTCTACAAGAAGCTTTGCTCCTGCCGCCATCAGCTTGTCATGCAGGCTTTCCCCGGTTTCCTTTGCATCAATCGGAACGACCACGCGGCTTAACATATCACCGGTATCCAGTCCCTTTTCCATCTGCTGGATGGTGACTCCGGTTTCCTTATCTCCATTTAAAATCGCCCACTGGATCGGTGCTGCACCACGGTATTTCGGTAGCAGGGAAGCATGGAGATTGATGCATCCAAACCTCGGCATATTCAAAATTTCTTCGGACAGAAGCTGTCCGAATGCCACAACAACAAAAATATCAGCTTCGTATTTCCTAAGCTCCTCCACTGCCTCCGGTGCCTTGATCTTTACCGGCTGCAACACCGGAATGCCATAGGAAAGTGCACATTCCTTCACCGGCGTCATGGAAACCTCCTTGCCACGGCCTTTTTGCTTATCCGGCTGTGTCACCACCGCCGTAATGGTATGTCCTGCTTCGATCATGGCCTTCAGCGGAGCCACCGAAAAGTCCGGTGTTCCCATATATACAATCTTCATTATTCTTCCTCCAGATCCTCGGTATTCATCAGTTCTCCTTCCACGCAGTCCACATAAAGCTTTCCATCGAGATGGTCAAGCTCATGGCAGATTGCACGCGCCAGAAGCTCCTCTCCTTCTAAGGTAAACTCTTCCATGTCCTCATTGCAAGCCTTTACCTTCACATGATTCGGACGGGTCACCATTCCGGTTCTGCCCGGAACACTTAAGCAGCCTTCGTAACCGGTCTGCTCACCATCGGCGCTTAAAATCTCCGGATTAATTAAGAGAATCGGATCCTCTCCCGTTACATCAATCACGACAATTCGTTTCAGAATTCCTACCTGCGGTGCCGCAAGTCCCACACCATCTGCTTCATACATGGTTTCGAACATATCATCGATCAGCTCTCTGGTACGATCGTTGATCTCTTTGACCTCCTTACATACCTTATTTAAAACCGGATCTCCAATTTTTCTTACGTTTCTGATTGCCATTTCAAGGCTCCTTTCCTGTTAATTGTCTATTCTGAACAGTTATTCATAATCAAAAATGACATTTTCTGTCTTTAATTCAAAGCCGTTTAAAAGAGCTTCCAGACACTCCTTCGCCTGACGGAGCGGCTCTTCCTTCAGGGATTTTAAATAAATCATATAGCGATAATAGTCCTTGACCTTCGATACGGCTGCGGGGGACGGTCCGACCACATGGACATAGGCTCCTGCTTCCCTGGCAAGCCGTACTGCCAGTCCTTTGCAGCGTTTTTCATCCTTCGAAACCACCAGAATCGTCAACATATGGCCGGCCGGTGGATATTGAAGCAGCTCCCGGTACATGATCTCTTCCTCATAAAAGGCTTCATAGTCCTGCTTCGCTGCCTGCTGGATGCTGTAATGCTCCGGGCGGTAGGTCTGGATGACGGCTTCTCCCGGAAGTGTTCCTCTCCCGGCGCGTCCCTCGGCCTGTGTCAGAAGCTGAAAGGTCTTTTCTCCGGCACGGTAATCGCTGTCATTTAACGAAAGATCTGCCGCAAGTACCCCGACCAGAGTCACATTCGGGAAATCATGTCCCTTGACGATCATCTGGGTTCCCAAAAGCACATCCGCTTCCCCTTCCGCAAAAGCGGACAGGATCTTCTCAAAGCTTCCCTTCTGCTTCGTGGTATCGCCGTCCATTCGCAGTACCCGGATTCCCGGGAACAGCTCATATAGCTGCCTCTCGATCTGCTGGGTTCCTGCCTTGAAGCCTAGGATATAGTTGGAACTGCAGCCTGGGCAGCGTTTCGGCTGGACGGTTTCGTAACCACAGTAATGACATACCATCTTTCCTCCGATATGCTGGGACAGGGATACATCACAGTGCGGACACTTCATCACATAGCCACAGGAACGGCACGACACGAAGCCCGCATACCCACGACGGTTTAAAAACAGCATGATCTGCTGCTTTTTCCCTAACCGGTCACGGATCAGTTCCCGTAATTCACTGCTGAAAATCGAACGATTTCCCTTCCGAAGCTCCTGCCGCAGATCCACAATCCGGACATTGGCAAGCTCTCCGCCGTTTTTCCTGTTTTTCATGGTGAATAACCGGTATTCACCCTTTTTTGCTTTATAATAAGCCTCCAGTGACGGGGTCGCCGACCCCAGCACCAGGGATGCATTCTTTAAGGATGCAAGATACTCGGCGGTTTCTCTTGCATGGTAGCGTGGGGCAGTTTCGCTGATGTAACTCCCCTCATGCTCTTCATCAATCACAATCATGCCAAGATTGGGAAACGGTACAAAAAGCGCCGACCTTGGCCCGATCATCACATCAACCTCGCCCTTTCTTGCCCGTTCGCATTGATCAAAACGCTCTCCCTTGGAAAGGGAGGAATTCATCACCGACACGCGATCCCCGAAACGTTTGTAGAACCGCAGTAACGTCTGATACGTCAGGGCGATCTCCGGAATGAGCACGATACACTGTTTCCCCCTCTTTATCATTTCCTCAATCAGAGCTAAATAAACCAGTGTCTTACCGCTTCCTGTAATTCCGTGAATGAGATACGTTTTACGGATATTTTCATCATAATCGGCAAGAATCTGCTCCCTGATATAGCGCTGCTCTTCCGACAGCTCCGGCTCATTCTCTGTGCCGGCCGTAAGGCTCACCGGATTACGGTAACAGCTTTCGCTCTCTATCGCAATTGCTCCCTGATTCACCAGACTGTTTAAGGTTGCAGCCGATACATGCAGCTTGCCGGTTACCAGCTCATAGGGAAGCTCCTCTTCGGTAAGAAGCTCCTGCAATACCCGTACCTTCGCGTTCTGATGCTTCCTCATGCACTCTCCAAGGAGGGCCGTCAGCTCTTCTGCCGGCAACATGCGACGGAGCTTTTTCTTTTCAACGGCCTTCACGGCACGCTTTACCGGAAGCACTGTTTTAAGTGCGGCGATCATGGTTGATCCATAGGTCTGCCGCATCCAGGCTGCCAGCCTGATGGCATCTGCCTCTGCCGGAAGATTATCGGTAATGATTCCGTCAATTTCCTTAATCCGCTCTTTTGGATATTCATTTTTGTCGGTAATTTCAATCACATATCCCTTCCTCTTCCGGTTTCCCGTTCCGAAGGGAATCTGTACGCACATTCCAACGGCCAGCTTCTCCTTCAAAGAGTCTGGAATCCGGTATTGAAACGGTCTGTCTACTTTTTCATGGGAAATGTCAATAATGACATTTGCATAGGTTCCATGATTCATGCTTTATTCCTGTTCTGTAAATTTTGTTAGACTCTATTTTCCTGCAAGGATATCCCGGATCAGATTCCGTTCATCCATAGGGTACTTCACACCCTTGATTTCCTGATAATCCTCATGTCCCTTGCCGGCAAGCACGATGATGTCTCCGGGCTGCCCATGATGGATCGCATAGGCAATTGCTTCCTTCCGGTCACAGATTTCCACGTATTTTCCGTTCGTTTTCGCCATACCAATCTTGATGTCATCGATAATATCCTGCGGTTCTTCATCTCTCGGATTATCCGATGTGATAATGGTAAGATCAGCAAGCTTACCGCTTACTTCGCCCATTTCATAACGGCGGAGCTTGGAACGGTTCCCTCCACAGCCAAACAGACATACCAGCCGCTTCGGCTCATATTCCCGTAAGGTTGTCAGAATGCTCTTTAAGCTCATGGCATTGTGCGCATAGTCAATGAGCAGGGTAAAATCGGGAGATACCGGAACCATCTCAATTCGTCCGCGCACATGTGCAGACAGTAATGCCCTCTGGATCTGCGGTACGGATACCTTGAAATGACGACAGACGGCAATCGCCGTTAACGCATTGTAAACGCTAAACCTCCCCGGAGTCGGAACCTCCACGCGGAAATCTGCCGGTGCATCCACTACATTACTCTTTACCAGAAAATCAATGCCAAGCTCTCCGGGCTTTTTCACCAGCTCTAAATCCTCTGCATACAGGTCTGCTGTTTTGTCAAAGCCATAGGTTTCAATCGTGCAGGTATGTCCCTTTAATAATTCTTGCAGATTCTCATCATCTTTATTTACAATTCCATGGCGGCACTGTTTAAACAATAATCCCTTGCACATCCGATACTCTTCAAAGTCCGCATGCTCATTCGGTCCGATATGATCGGGCTCTAAATTGGTAAATATGCCAAGCTCGAAGGTAAAGCCCTGCGTTCTATGTAATTTCAGTCCCTGGGATGCCACCTCCATAACGACAATTTCGCAGCCTGCCTTTTCCATTCTTGCGAAATACTCCTGTAACAGGAAGGATTCCGGCGTGGTATTGTTGGCCTTGATATGCTCATCACCAATCACTGTCTCAATCGTTCCAATCAGTCCTACCTTGTAGCCGGACTGCTCTAAAATGGACTTGATCAGGTAAGTTGTGGTGGTCTTCCCCTTCGTTCCGGTAACTCCGATCACCTTCAGTCGGTCTGCCGGATGGCCAAAATAAGCTGCCGAAATAAATGCCATCGCATAACGGGTATCCTCTACTTTGATAATGGTTGCCTCGTACCCTTCCGGAAGTACAATATCCTTCTGCACGACAAGCACATTGGCACCCTTCTGTATGGCCTCTATGGCAAAATCGTGTCCGTCCGTCTTATATCCGCAGATACAGATAAACAGACATCCCTTTGTAATCTTTCTGGAGTCCATCACGACCTCCGTAACCTCTGTGGTATCCTGACCTGCCACACATTCGTAGTCAAGTCCCTTAAGTAAATCTTTACATACAAACATAAACACACCTCCAGGGCATAATAATCCATATAAGGACTAGCATTATATAATAAGATAGCATGATTGAAGCTTTTTTTCAATGTCACAAGAAAGAGAGCAAAATTCTTTTTTGCCTGCTTTTTACAGAGATAAGAATTTGTTAAGATTCTTTCTATTTTTTTTAGATTTCGGACACATTTTGAACACATTTATTCAGTATGATAACACCATAGATAGTTGATAACTCACTATCTCCCCCTCATAAGAATAGCAAGGCTCCCGGTTATGCCGGGAGCCTTTGCTATTGTTTGATCTGTTTCCTTTGATTCAGGATTCCTATAACTCTGTAACCTGTATCTGTGTAAGAAGCTCTGCTGCGTATTCTTTCGGAATTACCGCATTTTCCAGGGTTGTCGTATTCGCCGCCGATATTGCCACGCAAAGTCTCAAGGTATCTTCCATGGAAGCCCCCTGCTGCAGCGCCATAATCGCTGCAGCTACTGCACTGTCTCCGGAACCGACGGTATTTAATGCTTTCACCTTCGGTGCTTTCGCAAGGAGACACTTTCCTTCCGCTGCATACAGTATGCCCTTTTCTCCCATGGACACTAGGACATGTGCAATTCCTTCCGAAACAAGCTGCAAGGCAGCCCTCTTGATTTCGCCGGCCTCCCCTAACTTCCTTCCGGTAAGATATTCCAGTTCTTTTGTGTTCGGCTTGATCAGAAACGGCCTCGCCTTTACTCCCTGCACCAGCAGCTCCCCGCTGGTATCCAAAACGGTGCGGATCTTCTGATCATCTGCAAGTGCAATGAGCTGTGCATAGATGTCTGCGGAAAGTCCTTTCGGTACACTGCCGGAAAGCACCATGAACTCACTTCCGGCAAGCTTTTCCTGATAGGTCTGTAGGAACCGTTCCTTTTCTTCTTCGGTAATCGTCGGACCCGGCTCTAGGATTTCCGTCACATAGCCATCCTGGGATAAAACATTCGTACTGGTACGGGTTTCTCCTTCAATCCTTGTAAAAGCGCTCAAGGCCCCAAGACCATCCACATATTCTTCGATAAATCGGCCTGTATATCCTCCAAGAAACCCAAGGGCACATACGGAAGCCCCATACTGCCGTAATACCTTTGTTACATTAATGCCCTTTCCACCTGCGATATTCTTCACGCTTTCGCTGCGATTGACCTGCCCGGGCAGAAGCCTTGAGGTCGTTATGGTTTTATCCACTGCAGGATTTAATGTCACTGTCGTAATCATGGTCTTCCTCTTCTCCTTTATCATTCTCAGAACTGTTCTCTGCTCTGTTCTCTTTTTATTCTTTACTGATAATACTGAATCAGAATCTGGATGCTCTCACGCCCATTATAGGAATTGACCTGTGGAGAATACACCATGCTGATCTCCATCTGTCCCTGAATAAGTTCTCCCCGGTAGCTCTGCATCAGCCGTTCCTCTCCATATTTCTGTATCAGATACTGATCCATTTCTTCTCCATCACCAAAGTATACTGCCTGATAATGGTTTCCCTGTTCATCCGCTATCCGGATTCTGCGGTATTTCCCTGTTTTTCCAAGCTTCGCCATGGACAAAATACGAATCTGCTTCCTTGCAAAAAGCGGCTTCGGATTTCCCACTCCAAACGGTTCAAGCCTCTCCAGCTCGGTAAGGAATTTCCGGTCAATAAACTGCAGAGGCAAGGGCACATCGATATGTACCACTTCTTCAAAATCCTTATCCTTCAGGCTCGAAATGGCGTTCAGTGCCTTCCGGAAGCGGTCGGCAAGCTGCTCGTCATTGAATCCGTCTTCCGCTGCCAGAGTAAGTCCTGCCGCCTGTCTGTGTCCTCCAAACCTAGCAAACAGCTCCTTTACCTTATTCATCTCCTCGTACATGGAATACGCCTCAATCGAACGTCCGCTTCCCTTTACGCCCTCTTCTGCACTAGTCAGTACAAAAACAGGCTTATGATATTTCTCACGGATTCTTCCAGCAATGATTCCTGCCAGTGATTCATGACAGTCCGGCAGATATACCACAAGGATATCATCCCCGGAAAGCTCCTGCTCCACCTGTTGCGTGGCAAGCCTTACCCCGTCCTCAGTCATCTGCTTGCGGCTTTCATTCATACTCGTCAAGTCTGCTGCAATCACTGCCGCCTCCCGAAGTGTTGGAGCATCAAAAAGCTCCAGTGCCCGCTTCGCGGAATCCAGACGTCCAGTGGCATTCAGGCACGGTCCGATCACGAAGCCTGCATGATACGGGGAAAGTGGCTTACCATACAGGTCATTGACCTGCAAAAGTGCTTTCAGACCACAGTTCGTCGTCTTCGCCATCTCTTTTAATCCCTCACGCACTATGATCCGGTTTTCGTCCCTTAATTCCATGACATCACAGACTGTCGCAAGTGCTGTAAAGCTTAAAAGCTCCTGCAACAGCTCCTTAATTACTTCCGAATCTGCAGACTCACCGTTCTGCCCTGTCCATTGGATCTTCTGTGCCATCCAAAACAGATACTGAATCAGCTTATAAGCAACCACCGCTCCGCAGATCTGCTTATAAGGGTATGGACAATCCTCCCGCTTCGGATCAATCACTGCAATAGCCTCCGGCAGCTGGTAAACCCGTTCTCCCTCCTGTTCCTCATAGGGAATTTCATGGTGATCGGTCACAATAACCGTCATTCCGTAAGTGTTCGCAAGCCGGATCTGATCAGCTGCGGCAATTCCATTGTCGCAGGTAAGGATCGTATCAATACCATCGTCCTTCGCCTGTTCAATCAGATGGTCATTCAGTCCATACCCATCCTTCATCCGGTGCGGAATCACCGTATCCACATCGGCACCAAGAAGCCGCAGTCCCCGTAACAGAATATAGGCAGAGCAGACACCATCCACATCGTAATCCCCGATAATCCGGATTTTCGCCCTCTGCCCGATCTTTTGAAAAATACATTGACCGGCCTCCTGCATTCCTTTCAACAAAGAAGGATCATGCAGATCTGCAAGTGTCCCGTTCAAAAACCGGTCAATCTCCTCTTCCGTCACAAGATCCCGGTTTCGGAGGATCCTTGCCAGCACCGGTGATATATGAAATTTTTGTGCAATCGCATTAAAATCTGCCTTCTTGGCAGCTACCATCCATTTTGCCATTTTCTACTCCCATATAAAATAAAGAGTTCGCAAGCGAACTCTTCGCGCGCGAGCGGCGTTGCAAAGCAACTGATTTCTCCTCTGCGAGCTGCGCATCCACACGGAGTGTTTGATTTATTTCCTGTTAAGTTAAAAAGCTTGCTGCTTCAAAGCAGCAAGCTTTTATTAATGATACGTAACTATGCATTCTTCTGTGGAAATACTTTACGAAGCACTAACCACAGGGAGCCGGTGAGGCAGATGGAAGAATACGTACCGCAAAGAATACCTGCCATCAGCGGAAGTGCAAATTCCTGTACGGAAGAAACTCCAAACACATATAATGCTGCTACCATAATAAAGGTTGTCAACGAAGTAAATACGCTTCGTGATAAGGTCTGGGTAATACTGGTGTTCACAATATCCTCCAAGCTGTTCTTCTTGTCCATGCTCTGCATATTCTCACGAACACGGTCGAAGATAACGATTGTCGCATTGATCGAATAACCAACAATGGTCAGCATACATGCAATGAAGGTTGTTCCAACAGAGATTCTCACAATCGCATAGAAAGCAAGTACAACCAGCACGTCATGCAGCAGAGCTGCTACGGCACTTGCACCGTAACGGATATCCTTGAACCGGAACCAGATGTAAATCAGCATACATACCGCCGAAATCAGTACGGAAATAATGGCATTAGAGCGCATCTCATTACTTACCGTTGCACTGATCGATTCTGCCGTGATCTTATCCGCATCCACACTGAAATTCTCTACCATGGCATCCTTAAATTCTTCACGTTCTGTCACATCGAGGGTACGTGTCTTGAAGATGACCTCGGTTGTTCCGTCAATCTTCTGTGTCTGCACATTACCATCGCCGGTAATATCTTCAATCAGAGGAACCACCTGCTCATCAATCTTGAGCAGGGACATATCCTCATTAAAGGTCACATCCGTAGAAGTACCGCCCATAAACTCAAGGCTGTAATTCAGGGCATTCTTTCCACCGGCCTTGTTAATTCCCATGAATACAAAGCCGCTCAGAATGGCAGCAATCGAAATTGTAAAGAATACTGCCTTTCTGGAAGTAAAATTAACTGCCTTTTTCTCCTTGGCAATTCCATAAAGCTTCTCACTCTTGGCACCGAGTGTATAGAAGATATTCATTAAGGTTCTGGTTACCACCATTGCAGTAAACATGGATAACACAATACCTAAGGCAAGCGTATATGCAAAGCCTTTAATCGTACCGGTTCCCATAATTGCAAGAACTGCCGCTGCAATCAGAGTCGTTACATTTCCATCCACGATTGCGGAAGTTGCTTTCTTAAAGCCGATATCAATTGCACTCCGTACAGTCTTTCCTTTTGCAAGTTCCTCACGGATACGGGCAAAAATAATTACGTTTGCATCGACCGCCATACCAATGGAAAGGATAATACCGGCAATGCCGGGTAATGTCAGGGTAATATCAAACGCATCCAGAAGGATGACAATCAGTTCGACATACAATCCCAGTGCAAGACTGGCTGCAAGACCGGCAATACGGTAAACAAGAATCATGAAAAGTACAATAATCACGAAGCCGATGACTGCTGCCTTAATACTGGTGGAAATTGCTTCCTCACCAAGCTGTGCACCTACGATCTTGGAATGAAGTTCTTCCAGTTCCAGCTTCAATCCACCGATACGGATTGTGGAAGCAAGCTGTTCTGCTTCATCATTTGTGAAATTACCGGTAATCTGTGCCTCGCCTCCGAGAATTGGCTCGTTGACATTCGGTGCACTGATGATCTTTCCATCATAATAAATCGCAATGCTCTCACCATTATTGTATGCATTGGTGGTTGCATCGGCAAACTTCTGCACACCCTCTGTTGTCATGGTAAGACTTACCACGAACTCATAATTCTTCATCTGGTTCTGATATGATTTGCGTTCTGCATTCTTGACATCGGTACCGGTCAGCACAATCGAACCATCCTCCTGAAGCTCTTCGATCGTCTTCGTCAGTGTATAAACCGGCTGTCCATCCTCGTCGGTACCGGTATACTGGTAATTCAGGTTACCATCTGAATCTGTCTGACGGATGAAATACAGGGAACCGGGCTTTCCAAGCTCCTCCAGAATCGCATTGGCATCGGAAACACCTGGGATTTCAATGTTGATCCGGTCATCACCTTCCTGATATACCACAGATTCTGTGCTGTAACCATCGACACGCTGCTGGAGCTTATAAATGGTATCGCTCATATCCTCACTACTGGGCTTCTCATCCCCGACAACCTGATAGGTAATACTTACACCACCTTCCAGGTCAAGACCCAGATTAATGCTTCCTGCAGATCCGGAACCATCCACGCCAAGTCCGACTGTCGCGGTGTAACCAAGTCCTGCCAGTAATAATACAAATACCAGCAGCAAAATGATCGCTTTGTTCTTTTTCATTTACTCTTCCTCCTCCGCTATTGCGGCTTTTATCATAATGGCGCATTCAATACGCTTTTTTTGCAATTCACAGCCAAGATCATAGGTATCGTTGATCCTGCCATGGAAGTTATAGGAATTGGCAGCACAACCACCGCTGCAATAAAATTTAGCAAAGCAATTGCGGCATTTTTCTTTCGCATAAACATTGCAGGTTTTGAATTCATCCCGGATGTCCGTGCGAACGATTCCATCATCCACATTTCCCATCAGAAACTCCTCCTTACCTACAAACTGATGACACGGATACAGATCACCCCACGGTGTTACCGCAAGATATTCCGTACCTGATCCACAGCCGGATAATCTCTTTGCCACGCAGGGGCCTCCCTGCAGATCAATCATAAAGTGAAAGAAATTCACTCCTTTTCCTTCCTTATGGCGCTTCAAAAGGTCTGCTGCCAGCTTGTCATACTGTTCAAGCAGTATCGGAAGATCCTCCTCCTGTAACGCATAAGGCTCGGTGCTCTCAGCAACCACCGGCTCCACGGAAATCTGCTCAAAGCCAAGATCTGCCAGATGTTTCACATCCTCCGAGAAGTCCAGATTGTTACGGGTGTATGTGCCTCTCACATAATAATTCATCTGGTTGCGGCTCTCCGCCGCCTTCTGGAACTTCGGAACGATAAGATCATAGCTGCCCTGTCCTTTACGGAACGGCCGCATCTTATCATTGACCTCTTTACGTCCGTCAATGCTCAGAACCACGTTGGACATTTCCTTATTGAGAAACTCGAGAATGTCATCATTTAACAGT
Source organism: Bacteroidaceae bacterium (assembly GCA_963650485.1). Taxonomy (GTDB): domain Bacteria; phylum Bacillota; class Clostridia; order Lachnospirales; family Lachnospiraceae; genus Suilimivivens. The sequence goes on along the minus strand of CAVJLN010000012.1, from coordinate 31,874 downwards.
ACTCCATTGGTTGTCAGGGTAAAACGGAACTTCTTATGATTAGACTCCTCCAGACTTCTTCCATACTCGACAAGTTCCTTAACCACCTGCCAGTTCATCAGCGGTTCCCCACCGAAGAAATCCACTTCCAGATTCACACGGTTACCGGAGCTGGCAACAAGGAAATCCAGTGCTTTCTTTCCGACTTCAAAGCTCATCAGTGCCCGTCTTCCATGGTATTCGCCCTCTTCTGCAAAGCAGTAACGGCAGGCGAGGTTACAATCATGCGCAATATGAAGGCAGAGCGCTTTCACGACGGTCTGACGCTTCTTAAAGTCAAAAATATAATTTTCATAAATATCCGGTGCAAACAGTTGACCGAGTTCCTTTAATTCCCAGATCTCATCAAGCGCTTCTGCAATATCCTCTTCGGAATACTGTCCCTTGAACCGGCTCTTCGCCTCTGTAAGAATCTCCTCTTCGGACTTCCCTTCCTCAAGGCGCTTATCGGCCAATGCGATCAGTTCATAGCTTAGGGGATCAACCACATGCACGGATCCGCTGTTCACATCCAGAACGATGTTATATCCATTGTTAATATACTGATGTATCACTTTTTTGTTTCCCTTTTATATTTTATCTCTCATTAAACTCATGCTGCGTCTCCGGTCTGCATTCGTCAAATGTTCCGGACCGCTTCTATACATACTCAAAAATGATCTACCGGATCGTTTTCTCATATGCATGTCAACTCAAAAATGATTCACCGGAGCATTTTCTCATATGCATGTCAACACAAGATAAGCAGCGACGTAAGCCGCTGCTTATGTTCACTTACTTATATTCGATACTTATTTTGCCTTTTCACATGTCTGATTTCCTACGGTACAGGAAGTCTTGCATGCAGACTGACAGGAGGTCTGGCACTCGCCGCATCCGCCCTTCTTCATGGATTCCTTTAAATCTCTGGTTACCAAGGTCTTAATTCTCTTCATAATCCTATATCTCCTTTATTTCCTAATCTAAGCTTTCCGAATAACGTCATGAAGACGTTTACTCCAGTAGTATAACATAAATACTATATTAGGGAAAGTGTTTATTTTTCTTTTTCAGGATCTTTCTTCTCCTGTTTTTCTTTATGCTCCTTCTCCTGATTTTCTTCCGGCACTTTCTCTTCCGGAAGTTCCATGATCACCTTCAAAATACGATTCTGACTCACACCCTGTACCTGCAGCCGGACTCCCTGATCCGTTACAATCTGTGCGCCGTCCTCCGGTACACGATCCAGATGTTCAATGATCAGGCCTCCGATTGAATCATAGTCTTCTGATTCCAGATCGGTTCCGAGTTCATCATTAATATCGCTCAGCTTCATACCGCCTTCTACAAGATAAGTGCGATCCTGCATCTTCTGGATCAGCTGTTCTTCATCCGAATCGTATTCATCCCGGATCTCACCGACAATCTCTTCCAAAAGATCCTCCAGTGTAATCATACCGGCGGTACCGCCATACTCATTCAGCACAAATGCTACATTAAGGCACTTCTGACGCATCTCCACAAGCAGATCCGCTGTCTTCTTGAATTCATATGTATAATAAGCCTGTCGAAGAATATCACTGATCTTAAAGTTTGCCTTATCCTCAACGAGAATAAAATCCTTAATATTGATCAGTCCGATAATATTATCCTTGTCCTCTTCAAAAACAGGAAGTCTGGTATACATGCAGTCCTTGAATACTTCCATGACCTCCTCATAGGTTGCTTCTTTATCCACAGTTACCATATCGATTCTGGGAATCATGACATCCTTGGCTACGGCATCTCCAAAGTCAAACACATTATAGATCATCTCACGCTCTTCAGATTCAATGACACCATCCTCATGCCCGACCTCCACATAGGTACGAAGCTCATTCTCAGTCATGGCAATCTTTTTATCACTGTCCACACGCAGCAGCTTCATAATTCCTTTGACCAGTGAATCCATCACAAAAATCACCGGAGTAAAAAGCTTCATCAGACCTGCAATCAATGTTGCATAAAGCAGTGCCAGCTTTTCTGCATTGGTCATACCGATATTCTTCGGTACAATCTCTCCGAAAACCAGAATCAGTATGGTTAGTATTGCAGTTGCAATACCTACCGTCAAATGAATGCGGATGGCAAGTGTGGTCGCCAGTGCTGATGCTGACAGGTTAACAATATTATTGCCGATCAGAACCGCACTCAGCATTTTTCCATATTGATCCAGCACGCGCAATGCGGTCTTCGCCTGCCTGTTTCCCTCTTCTGCAAGTGCCTTTAAACGCACACGGTTCACTGTAGTCAGTGATGTCTCTGCCGAGGAAAAGAAAGCAGATAACATGAGTAAAATAATAAGCGCAACAAGTTGCATGACACCATCGGTATCCAATTCTAAAATCACTCCTTCTTTTGACAGCTCTTTGGCTGGTTATTGTTAAAAATAATACAATAATGGGTATTCTATGTCAATAACCTACATATAAATATTACATAAAACACACATAAGGAAACGAAATTTTATGAGAACAAAGCTTCAGGTAAATGGCAGGCTGCTGTTTTTCTTCAAATGCATCCTGTTCTGTGCCATCTTAACCGGTATCTTTCTGCTGTTTCTGGCATTTCTCATGTATCGGCTACGGCTTTCAGAAGAAATTGTCACTGCCTGTATCACCGCGATTTATGTGATTATCACCTTCTTTGCCGGCTTTATTACCGGAAAACGGGAAGGCAGCCGCAAATTTCTGTGGGGACTGCTTGCAGGAAGTATTTACTTCATCATCCTGTTGATCCTGTCCATGGTCATGAAAACACCGGGCAATCTGTCCACCATGCATACGCTGACCGTGCTTGCGCTCTGTGCCGGCGGTGGCATGTTGGGCGGTATGTTAAGCTGAACCGGGTCCTTTATACCACACCCGCACTCTGCCAAGAGGGTGCTTTCTGTTTTTTATTGAAAAGGGCAATCAGAATTTCTCACAACGAAAAATCCTTCTGCCCTTTTCTTCCTTAATCATGTTTCACTTGTTGCCCGGCTGTTACCCGGTTATTGTCCGGTTACTTTATAACTCGATGTCCTTCTATAACTCAATGTCAATAATGTCTTCCTGGCTGCGATGAATGCTGCGCACCGTACTCATTACTACGATCAGATTCATAATGCCGTCAAAGCAGATGCTAAGACCAAGCACACGCACCAGAATGCTTCCTGTTTCAAACGGAGCAAGCAGTAACAGGGCTCCGACAAACGCTGCCATAATGGCTGCGATCAGGATCAGCCACCACTTATTGATCCCGAACTTCTTTGCATCAATTGCAGTCTGAATTTTCAGTGCAGAATCCACCAGCATGAAAATCCCGATACATACCGCCAGAAATTCTACAATATGCTCTGTTCTCAGCAGCAGGACAAACCCAAGAATCAGGGAAACAATACCGAGTCCGAAATCATACTGAAAAGCAAGCTGGAACAGATCCCGGGTAAAATATCCCGAAAGCTTGGCCAGTCCATAAATCAGCAGAAACACCCCATAGACCTTACACATCACACTGACACCCATCTGTGGCCAGATCAGCAATACTGCTCCTACAAGGATTGAACACAGAATCAATGCCAGATACATATTCTTAATCATCTTCAAATTTTTCAAAATTATCCGCCTCCTTTACTGTCAAATAGAGAATAGCCTATTTTTTTCCGGCTTCCTATGGACAAACAAAAACTTGCGTCCTTGTTTTCAGTCATTCCTTTAAAAATGTCTGATTTCGCAAAAACACTTGACATAGTTTTGTTTACTACATAAAATAGATGAGAAAATAATTATAGGTAGGGTGAATGTATGTTTCAGATTATTGTAGATTCCGCCGCCAATATTCCTGCGGAACTTGTAAAGCAGTATGATATTAAGGTTATTTCCTTCGTAAACTATGTGAATGGTGAGAAGCTGGTATGCTTTGATCCGGAAATGACTTATGAAGAAGAACGTGCAAAGGGTAAGCTTTATTATGATGCCATGCGTAATGGTGCCGATGTCAAGACCAGCCTCATCAGTACCGGAGATTTCGAGGCAGCTTTCCGCAAGGTCATGGAAGCCGGTGAGGACGTGTTATATTTTTCCTTAAGCAAGAACATCAGCGGCAACTATAACTCTGCGCGGATCGCCATGGAAGAGCTGATGGAGAATCCGCCAATGGGCCGTCGGATCCGGATTATCGATGCCCTGAATGCTTCTCTTGCACAGGGAATCCTCGCCATCTACGCAAGTGAAATGCGTGATAAGGGAATGGAGCTTCAGGAGGTATATGACATTCTGAAAACCTATCCGGCTAAGATGAACGGTGTCTTCACGGTAGGTGATTTAAAATATCTCTCCAAAACAGGCCGTCTTTCCGGTTCTGCTGCTTTCGTTGGAAATATTTTGAATATCAAGCCGATCCTTCGTGGAAATAAAGACGGCTATATTGTACAGTTTAAGAAATGCCGCGGCCGTAAGGCAGCCTTAAATGCGTTGGTTTCTCTAGTCTGTGATAACATAACAGATCCCGAAAATCAGATCATCGGCATTGCCCATGCCGATGCGTATGAAGATTCTCTTTATGTAATGGAAGAAATAAAGAAGCGTGTGAAGCTTCGTGGCTTCATCAACACTTCTTATGATTACTGTACCGGAAGCCATGTCGGTCCCGATACGATTGCATTATTCTTTATGGCAAAGGATCGTGAACTTGACGCTTAAACACTGAAGCGCCCGGATGCTGCTCGGCTAAACAGCCCTGCAGCAGGATCTTCACAGTTGCCTGATAGGACACGGACCACTTCCGGATGAGATGATCCTTTTCTCCAGGCATGCCGTTTCTGATCCATCGAAGCATCATCCCAATCAGGGAATTGCTGTAAAAATCAATAATGAACTGTATCTCTTCTTCCGGTACATTCATTCCTTCTGCTTCCTTTCGGACATATTTCGTCACGAACGACTCCGTAATCGTATAAAAATAATTGGATATCAGTTCCCGGTTTTTGGAATCATACAAATGGAATACTGCTTTCCTGTAATTCATAACCAGGTGATATTTCTGCAGCAGCTCCTCATAAAAGGAGACCTGGGCATCATTCTCCTTCAATGACTGCTCTGTCTCAAATTCGATCATGGACTCCAGCACCTCATAAATATCACCGAAGTAATAATAAAAAGTGTTCCGGTTGATTTCACACCGTTCGCAGATATCCTTGACTGTGATCTTATCGATGGATTTTTCTTCCAGTAATTTGAGCAGGCAGAGCATAATTGCCTGTCTGGTAAATTTCGCCATATGTACTCACTACTTTCTGATCAGATTGTTTCCGGTTTCCTCGTTTTGTTCCTGTTAAAACAATATTGTACCTATTTTCCTTCTTTTTTTCAACTGTTTCCGGTTTTATTTTACGTATGTTTTCCGTTTCGATTTTCTCTGCTCTTTCTCATACGCCCTGCACAATTCCAGTTTCACCTCACGCGGAAGCTGCTTGATGCGGTACTCATCCTTCATGGCTTCCTCCTTCGTTGCATGCTCCGTGGCATAAACAAGCTCTACCGGAAGCCTTGGCTTGGTATATTTCGCACCCTTTCCACTGTTGTGTGCCTTAATGCGCTTATCCAGATCATTCGTCCAGCCTGTGTAGAGCGTTCCGTCGCTACACCGGACGATATAAGTATAATTCATGGCCTGTCCTCCTTCTCTTATGCCATTTTCCAGTCGGCACTCTGGGTCTGCAGCATCGCCATATGCTTATAAATGCTGTTCTCCTGCTGCATCAGCTCTGCCGGAGTTCCCTGTTCGGCAGCCACCCCATCCTTTAAGACCACAATGTGATCAGCACTTGCGATCGTTCTCATACGATGGGCAATAATCATAACGGTCTTATTCTTAATGAGGTGCGACAATGCCTGCTGGATCTGGGTTTCGTTTTCCACATCCAGAGAAGCGGTTGCCTCATCCAGAAGGATAATCGGGGCATCCTTAAGGAACGCTCTGGCAATTGAAATTCTCTGGCGTTCTCCCCCTGACAATTCCTTACCGTTTTCACCGATCATGGTCTGATAACCGTTCGGAAGCTTCTGTACGAACTCATCACAGTTTGCAAGTCTGGCAGCCGCAATGACTTCTTCATCTGTCGCATCCTTTTTGCCGATCCGGATATTTTCCATAACCGTATTATTAAACAGTGTCACATCCTGGAACACAATGGAATACAGGGAAAGCAGCTTTTCCGGATCAATTCCGCTGATGTCCATTCCCCCAACCGTAATTTTACCACCCGTAATATCCCAGAAACGGGAAGCCAGTCTGGAAACGGTCGTTTTACCGCCGCCGCTCGGTCCGATGAGTGCGGTAACTTCTCCCTGTTTCGCCGTAAAGCTGACATCCTGTAACACAGTAGTATCATCATCATAAGAAAACTTCACATGGTCAAATACGATGTCATATCCCTTGTTCGTAAGAGTCTCACTTCCGATCTGTAATTTACCGGACATCACTTCATCCAGACGCTCGCACCGTACGCCGGTTGCAATGATTGCCGCAAAGTTCTGCAGCGCAATCTGCATCGGATCATACAGACGGGATACCAGCATCAGAAACATAAAGAACGTGAGAATATCAATCTCCCCATTGGCAAATAAAACACCGCCAACCAGTGCTGTTGTTGCGATTCCAAGCTTCAAAACCATCTGTGCGGAGGAAACGAACAATGCCGTATTTAATTCGGTAAACAGGGACTGCTTTTCTACTCCCCTGATCTTCTTCTGAAGTCCCTGAAGGTACTGCTCCTGTGCATTGTTCGAGCGCAGGTCACGTACTGATTCGAGACATTCCTGTATCCCATCGCTTAATTCAAGCTGTGCGGAAAGGTTTTTGCGGATGGCGCGCTTCTGAAGACCTGAAGAGGTTGCCACAACCAGAAACGCAATCGGAATTACCCAGAAGCTTGAAAGTGCAAGCCGCCAGTCAAATGCCACGAACAAACTGATTCCCATGATGGTTACGGATAGCACAGAACCGATCAGCTCCGGAATCCAGTGGCTGGATGCAGTTTCGATCTGTGCACAGTCGGACATGATGTTTGTAGTCAGATCACTTAAGTCTTTTTTCCCAAAATAGGATAAAGGAAGCTTACGGAGACGTTCCGCAATCGCTGTTCTCCGGACGCCGCTTTCCCTATATGTAGCAAGGAAGGTGGCATTATACTGCATTCCCTGAAAAATCGCAATCACCGCAAGTACGATGAGGGAAGCAATGACATACGTTACAATTCTTCCACTGCTTAAATTTCCATCGAAAAGATCACGTATCAGCAGATACAGGATTCCTGCCGGGAACATCAAAACCATATCCGAAAGGCATACAATGATACACGCCTTAATCATATCCTTAGCGCCCTGTGGAGACAAGGCATATTTATGCTGTAATTTTTCAATCATCGTTATGCACCTACCTTCCATTCAATCGATCTGGTATACTCCTCGAACATTTCTTTATACAGACCATTCTGCCCCATCAGCTCCTTATGGCTTCCGGATTCGGCACAGGTACCGTCCTTCAGCACGAAGATACGATCCGCATTGGCAACTGTCGTTAAGCGGTGTGCAATCATAATTAAGGTTTTGCCCACCGACAATTCTTCAAAGGCCTTCTGTACCATAGCTTCATTATCCGGATCCGCAAATGCGGTTGCTTCATCCAAAATCAGAATCGGTGCATTCTTAAGCACGGCTCTTGCAATCGCAATCCGTTGCTGCTCTCCTCCTGACAGGTAGGTGCCCTTCGTACCGATGACGGTATGAATGCCATCGGGAAGCTTCTTAATGATATCCATGCACTGTGCCTTTTTCAAAGCTTCCATGACTTCCGCATCGGTTGCTTCCGGCTTCGCCAGACGGACATTATCAAGGATCGTTCCCTTTAAAAGCTTATTATCCTGGAATACAAAGGATACCATCTTCATTAAGGTATTCTGTGGAATGTCCTTCACATTGACTCCACCAACTTCAATCGTGCCCTCCTGAACATCAAAGAACCGGGCAATGAGCGCTGCAGTTGTGGTTTTACCGCCGCCGCTCGGCCCGACGAATGCCACATGCTGTCCGCTCGGGATGGAAAGGCTTAAGTCATGGATCGCATCACTTTCCGCATCCGGATAACGATAGCAGATGTTCTTAAGCTCTACAGAATAATCCTTCGGCTGCTTCGCCTGATCCGTTTCCGGAAGCGGCTGGATGCTCAGAATACCGTCAATACGTTTAATTGAATCAATGACCTGCATTTCCTGTTCACCGGCATAGGCAATCTTGGTGAGGGTCACCGTAAGAAGCGGCGTAATGATAATGTAGTACATCATGTTCAGAATCAGATCCGAGGTCACGCCGTTTCTTGCAAAGACAAATCCGGCAAAAACAAGTGCCGCAAAAATCGCATTGATTCCGGTCATGAATCCTATCATGGATTTCCGTAAGGAGATCGTATAGGATACGCACCATTTTTCATAATCATCCAAAGCCTTCTTAAAACGCTTAAAGGAAAATACCGTCTGTCCGAAGGTCTTAACTACCGGGACTCCACGGACATATTCCGTTGCCTCCCCGGACATCATCTCTAAGGCATTCTGGTATTCCCTCATCTTTTCCTGCATTTCCTTACCCATCATTCTCATCATGAAGAGAAAACCAATGAGAGCAGGAATCAGACAGATCAGACCGATTCTCCAGTCAAAGGCAAGCATCAGAACGACAAGCCCTACCGGTGTTGCGCTCGCAACTGCTTTATCTGCAAGATTATGTGCAATATAGGTTTCGGTTGCTGCGGAGGATTCGTTGACAATACGACGGATCTTACCGGTTCCAGCCTGATCAAATACGCCAAGCGGAAGTGTTACAATATGCTTCATCAGGCGGGTTCTCAAATTGGCCTGTACCCGGAATGCCGAAACATGGGTACACATCAAGGCCCCGACATACATCAGCATGGACAGAATCATAATTCCGACTGCCTGCCAGGCAAGCCCGGAAATCTGCGAAGGATTCTCTCCACTGACTGCTACTTTAATAATTTTCCATAGATCGTAATAAGGAATCATGCCAACCAGCGCACTCAGTGCTGCCAGCACACGTCCCAACACGATCACATACCGGTAGGAACCGGCATACTCGTTGATGACTTTCATTACATTGTCTTTTTTCACTGTTATTCCTCCTCCAGGACTTTTATATCAATCGGGCAGTTCTTTGATTGGTTTCCCTGTCCAATGATTTGCAAATTTCATACAGGTAACTTTTGTTAGTTAACGCTAACCGCTGGGTGTTCGCTCACGTAAAAAAAGAAACCCTGAGGTTTCTTTTAAAATCCCATGATCTCCTTCCAGCCCGGCATGAAAAACCGGTTGACGGTATCAAGGCAGTGATTCATTTGTTCTTCCGAATAATTATGTACAATCGGCTCAAAGATGGCCGTTGTATAGGCACTAAGGAGCATATGCAGTTCCTCCTGTGAAATTTCCTCTATCGAATAACCATGTTCCTTCATATAAGCAAAGGCCTCAAGCATATCCTGCTGCTGTACCTCCACATAGTCATTCATAAAGCTCTCATATTTCGATCCGGAAGCGCCACAAAGTAAAACCTGAAAAATCTCCTTCTGCGGATAAACTACATTCCGAATCAAATCAATCATGGATTCACCGAAGAGTTCCTGTTTTCCTTCGTCTCCCTGCTGCATTCGTTCATATGCCTTCTCTTTATGATGGCACACCCATTCATCCATTTCCTGAATCAATGGCTGCACCAGATCCTCAAACATGGCTTCCTTATTGGGATAATGCCGATAAAGTCCCGCGGCTGACATTCCGGCACGTGTAGCAATACTGCGGATAGAGGCTTCTTCAAAGCCTTTTTCCAGAAATTCTTCCTTTACTGCTGCCATTACCTGAATGTGGCTGATGGTTTTATCCTTTGGCATCTGATTCACCTTTCTTCGTTTGCTAACAGTGTACGCTAACAAAAATGAGAATACCATATTTTAAAGTTAGTGTCAACTAATCTTTATTCTCTTTTCCTATAACTTTTTCGTAATTATTCAGAACTCCCTTCGCAAAACCGCTGTTTCACAGCGTAGTTTATCTCCTGCAGTTACACTTTTCACAAAACATCCTCCCAAAACATGCCTGTCCGAAGTTACTGTCCATAATACGTCAGCGCCAGCATCGTAATATCATCAAACTGCGGTGCCTCCTTTACAAAGTCCTGCAGCTCCTTACTCATTGCACTCAAAAGCTGTTCACAGTTCTCTTCGGTATGCCTGTTCAGCGCTTCTACCATCCGTTGCTCGGAGTAAAGCTCATCCTGCTCATTCGTTGCTTCCGTTACTCCATCGGTATAGATATACAGCATATCTCCCGGCGAAAGGGAAATTTCATAATCCACATATTGCATGTCTTCCATAACAGCGAGAACCAGTCCGTGAGGATCCCGAATCAGTTCATAGCCCCCATCCCTGCGTCTGAGTACCGGATATTCATGTCCTGCATTGGCTGCGGTCAGTGTTCCGCTCTCCAAATCCAGGATGCCGAGCCAGGCTGTCACAAACATCTCTGCCTTGTTGTTCTCATATAACGCATTATTGACAAACGCTAGAACCTCCGCCGGTGTCCCCCCTGTCAGGGTGCGGTTCTTAATCAGGGTCTTCGAAATCATCATAAACAATGCAGCAGGAATTCCCTTGCCGGATACATCTGCAATAACGATCCCAAGATGCTGAGGATCTATCAGGAAGAAGTCATAGAAGTCTCCTCCTACCTCCTTGGCCGGATCCATTGTTGCATAGATATCCACATCCGTTCTTTCCGGGAATGCCGGGAAAATACTGGGCAGCATACTGGTCTGAATTTCCCTGGCAACCGAAAGCTCAATGCCGATTCTCTCCTTCTCGACGGTAATCTCCGATAACCGCTCAATGTAGGCTCTGACCTCGTCATACATCTTTTCAAAAGACCGGGCAAGACTTTCAATCTCATCTCCCGAGTGAATATTGAACGAAACCTCTCCGCCGGATTCCAGATTGTTGACAACCTCTCCGGCCGCCTGATCCAACATGCCAATAGGCCGGACCAGCTTCCGTTTTACTACAAAGAAAAAGCCCACACTGCATACCAGAACAACCAGGGCAATATTAAGCACAACAACCCGCAGGAACTGCTTGATGGAATCGTTTACCTCCTGTACCGAAGCATCTGCCCCGGCAATAGCTACTGTTTCTCCTTCACTGTTATAAATTGGTATAATCATTGTTACAATGAAGCCATAGGTTTCATCCTTCGTGCTCACACCAAAGGCATACTCCGATTCCTTACCTGCTGCAATTGCCATACAGGTGGCCTTATAGCCATCCTCCATATATTGCTCATGCTCTCCCAGATCGCAGGCGTTTCCGTATCCATCGGCATCCCATATATATACGATATCCTCCTCAGTAGGAACATAAACATAGCAATATTCCAGACTTGAATTTTCCTGGCAGGCATTCAGAAATTTCTGCACCTGTTCATAGTATTCATCCTTCTGCAGTGTTTCCAGATATCCCTCTATCCTGTCTCCATCAACGAAGTCGGCAATCAGGTAGGTATAATCGATCGCCTGCATCGTTGCATCTTCTACCGCACGCTGCTTAATCCGATACACCACTGAAATACAGGCAACCGCGATAATTAATACGGCAAACGCAAATAGAATTAAGGCTGTTTTTATCTGTAAACTTAGTTTTTTCATAGTTTCCTTTCTCTCTGAAAATCTACACACGGCTTCTGTCCATAATAAGTCAGTGCCAGCATCGTAATATCGTCAAACTGCGGTGCATCCTGTACAAAGCTCTGTATCTCCTTCTGCATCTTTCGAAGAAGCGGTTCACAGGCTTCCGTGGTGTGACGGTTCAGTGCCTCCACCATCCGTGACGTCTTGAAAAGCTCCTTATCCACATTGGCTGCTTCTGTCACTCCATCTGTATAAACAAACAACGTATCTCCCGGCTCGAACTGAATTTCATAATCCCGGTATCTGGAGTTCTCTGTTCCGGCAAGCACGAATCCGTGCTTATCCTTGAAGAGCTCAAATGAGCCGCCCTTCCGTTTCAGTGCCGGATACTCATGCCCGGCATTGGCGGCAGTCATAAGTCCTGTCGTCAGATCCAAGATACCAAGCCATACGGTTACAAACATTTCTTCCTCGTTATTTTCACACAACTGATTATTGACAAAGGCAAGAATCTCCGCAGGCGTTCCTCCCATCAGAGTGCGGTTTTTAATTAAGGTTTTGGCAATCACCATGAAAAGCGCTGCCGGTACCCCCTTACCCGATACATCGGCAATCACCACACCAAGATGTGATGCGTCAATCAGGAAGAAATCATAGAAATCGCCTCCAACCTCCTTGGCCGGATGCATCGTTGCGTAAATATCCATGTCGCTTCTCTCTGGGAACGGAGGGAAAATGCTTGGCAGCATGTTCGCCTGAATCCTCGTTGCCACAGAAAGCTCTGCCCCAATTCTCTCCTTTTCGGCGGTCACCTCCGAAAGTCTGCGGATGTACTCACGCACCTCTCCATTCATCTTTTCAAAGGAACGGGCAAGCTCTTCAATCTCGTCTCCCGTATGCACATCAATCTGGAATTCCGCTCCGGATTCCAGATTGCTTACCATTTCTCCGGAGGCCTTATTTAACAGGCTGATCGGGCGGATCATCCTGTATCTTACCACTACGAAAAGACCACCGCTGAATATCAGAATCATCACTACAATGTTGATACTGGTTGCAAGGATAAACCGCATAACCATCTGTCTGACATCCGGCATGGAGATATCCACTCCGACAAGCGCCACCGGCTCACCGCTGCTGTCATAAACGGGAACAACCACTGATGTAATATAGCCATAGGTCTCATCTCTGGAAACCAATGCCTTCTCTTCCGGGTTCTTACTGAAAGCAGCAAAGCTGACCTCCTTACCGCCCTTCATATAGTTTTCATGGTCACCTAATTCACAGGCTCCCCCATTCTCTGCATTCGCATCCCAGATATAAACAAGCTCCTCTTCATAAGGAACAAAGACATAGTAATATTCAAGATCCGAATAGGTCTGGCTGGTGTTCAGGAATTCCTGTATCTGTTCGTAATACGCATCCTTCTGTAAGGTATTTAAATACCCTTCTATCCGGTCTCCATCAATGTAGGCTGCCGCTGCCTTGGCATAGGCAAATGCCTGACTGCGAGATCTATCCAGTGTATCCTCCCGATAACGGACTACGACCGTAATACAGGTCGCTATGATAATAAGCAGTGCAAAGGTTGCCATCCACTTGATTGCTCTTGTGCGCAGTTTTCGTCTTTTCATGATTTTCTTTCCTTTGAATCTGTATTCCCGCTCAGATCCGGTCGTCCGGAATTCTTTGTAAACCGGAATAACGCCTTCTTCCACCGGTGCATCCATAGATCAGAAAGCACAAGCGATACCACCGTTACCAGCATTGCCAGAATCAGCATCCATTTCATCGGAAGAATCTGCGTTCCACGAATCAGGTAAATTCCCAGATAAACGATCCCTGCAATGAACAGCCAGTGAATAAAATAAAAGGCTGTCATATCCGTACCAATCCTGTTCGCAAGCGCAACGGCCTTAGGCGGAAGATGCTTTCCGATAAAATAATAAATCCCATACATTCCGATTGCGGTTACCAGACAGATCAGCACATCCGGTGTTGTCACATGATAATAGCACGCCTCTCCCAGGCCAAACATACCGATCCGGTTTCGGATATGAAGTACATAATAGGGTACTCCGACCAGCAGACAGACCGGTACTGCCATCCGGTAAAACAGATCCTTGTCCTTCATCCGCCTTAAAAGCTTCCCGAAAACATATCCGGACACTGGCATAATCAGCCAGTTCAGATAGACGAAATAGGAAAGAACCTTTTCAGCCTCGTCCTCAACACCGACAAAATATCCCAGCAGCATATTACCCGGAACAGAGCCGACATCCACTCCGTTAAGCAGTGTTCCGGCAATCGAGCAAAGCAGGGCGATTCCCAGCATAACCCCATCCTTTAATTTCAGCTTAAGAAACAGGGAAATCGTCATCAGCGCCAGTCCTGCGAATTGAAAAATATCATTATTAAATGTCTGATACAGAATCGGCTCCAGATACCTTGCGGCATCTCCTGAAATTGCATAGCCGATCAGATCCGGTATCGTATACCGGCATAGATTTAATATAAAACCAAGAACAAAGATAAAAACTCCTCTGTGGAAAATATCCTTCCATCCCTGTCTTCTGCTGTAAACAAGACAGGCACCCATCGCAAACATTAGCCCGGGTGCAATCATCGGACCTCCGATTACGGAATCAAATACATACGGAAGCCCTTCTGAAAGGGCTTCCGACGGTACACAGTCAATTGTAATATGTACGGCAGCTACCATAAGCACAAATACTACCTTGGCAAGATCCATTTCCAGCTGCCTTGCATTATTTACATTCTCTTTTGCAAATATCTGATTTATGAATTCCATTAGAATCTCTCCACAAACTTTTCTTATTTACTACCTTACTCACTTTTCCATCATTTTGCAAGTCTGTTTGAAAGATTATCACTGCTGCTTACTGAAAATCAATGAAAGAATCACCATTCGCCAGTAAAGGCCATGAACTCTCTGTAATGGTCACGGTAAAAACATTATTACTGTCCCGGGTAATTGCTCCTGTCAACTTTTCTCCGTTCGGATCATCCACTACAAAAGTCATCTGATCCCCTTCAAGCGTTCCGACACCATTCTCAAGACTGCACAGGCGAAACAGTTCTATATCAACCTTATAGGTGCCATCGCCATTATTGGTTATCGTCAGAGTGCTACCATCATAGCTGCTAGTATGCATGCCTTCAAAAGAACCCGTAGACGCATTCCCGGAATCCTGTGCGGAACTCTCCGATGCCTCTGTTGCTTCCGTCTGTCCGGCAGTATCCGTTGCTGCTTCCGTTTCCTGCTGATTGGCTGTACCGGCAGCTTCTGTGCTGTCTGATTCTGATGCTGCTCCTTCTGTTTCTGATGCTTCTTCTGTTTCTGTGATCTGCGGAACGATGACCTCTTCCACCTGCAGATCTTCGGAAGTGCTCTCCTCATCCGATGCTGAGCCACATCCAAACACCATCGCAGAGCAAAGCCCCAGAACCATTAATGATAAAACCAGTTTTTTCTTCATAATATTACCTCTTTTCCTTTACCGTTTTATTTCTGAACGGTTACCGTTATTTATATGATCATGTACTATGATACTTACGCTTTTCTTCATACATTGCTTCATCCATATGTCTTAAAAAGCTTTCGGCATCATCGCCCACCTCAAATCTGGTACTCCCCATAGATACACTCAGTTTATATGGTGCATTGTCCGACTCACTGAACCTCTGGAGATTGTCTCTGATCCTGTCCATAGTAGAAAACACCTCGGCTTCATCAGCTCCGGATAACAAAACGATAAATTCATCGCCTGCATACCGGATTGCAACATCATTATACATTACAGACATTGAGAGGATTTCTCCCATCCGCCGGATCGCCTGATCCCCCATGTTATGCCCCAGGCGGTCATTGATGCTCTTAAAGTCATTAATATCCATCATAATTCCATATAGAAAGTCACAATCTATATCTTCTGTTTTCGACAATACCCGGTTTAAATATCTCCTGTTATACAGCCCCGAGAGTTCGTCCACATATATATTCTCTGCATATAACTGCATCTGGACATAAGTCATGGCCAGTGTCACCGATACCCATGCGGTCGTTATTCCATAGCAAAACAGCTGGATGATTACCCCCAGCAGGCAGGGCATCACAAAATACAGAACCGGAAAAAAGTGCAATTTATTCCTTTTGTTGGAATGATACACCAGATAAACACTGTAAATAAAGTAAATTATCAGTGACAGATATCCTATAATCGCTCCACTGCATCTCTGATATACATTATTCTCCGATATGCGGAACAGGATCTCCATGCCAAAAAGATTGCAGATGATTGCTATAAACTCCACAAGCCATGGAAGCATTACGATTTTCATGCTGCGGAATGTTTTCTGACCATGCCCATAAATGTGCTGATTCACATACAGACACCACAGAAAACCTATGGTCACTGTCCCCAGAAAACATATACTATTCGACAAATAGTTAAGTTCCCTTCCCCACGTGACATTCTTCCCATCTATCAAAAATGAAATCGTTTCAAACAGTGCTCCCAGCAGGTTTGTGATAGCCATTCCGTCATAAAGCTTGTCCTTGAGGCTGATACTCTCCCTATTTTTACGCCGGCAGTTTAGCAAAAACCACATTCCCAGAATACTGATGCCGTTTGCAGTCAAAATCTCCTCTATCACGATCATTGGTCCATCTTTCTCCCATCTACTCTTTGGTATCCCTTTGAATAATTACAATATACCCGAAAAATCGACTTAATTTAACGTAAGAGACTTATTTGATTGAAGCTTCCTAAACTGGGCACGGGCTATGGTATTTACCCCCCCCCCGAAAAAAATTATCATATCTGTATCAGGGTGATATCCCTTATCAATTATCCTGCCTATTTCATTTAAAAGTGCATTCACATCTTCATAATGGCCATAAAAAGTACCATTGATTTTGTTTTTTGTTTCCCTTGAGCGTTGGTTTCCTTTTATATTCATGCCGGCCTCCAGCTTCTTTGCACCAGTCTTTGTCTTATGGATTGTTGTCAATATTATAATAAATTCATGTGGGATCTGCAAGAACAGATTTCTGCATGGCTGAACTGTTACTATGTGACAATAACAGTAACCTAAACATTTTCTTCTGTCAAAAGCCTCCTCTTCCGCTCAATCATTTCATCAATCTTTTCGATATACAGTCCCACATCCTTCACATTGTCGCAGCGCTCAATTCTTCCGTCCGGATAAACCCGTTTGGTGATCGAGCCTGCGCCGAGGGCCACAATGGTCTGCTTCTCCTCCATAATCAGAATGTTATAGATACCGAATTTACCCTCTGTCGCATAGCCGACATTCTCGAAGTTGCCGGACATGTTTTTCTGACGGTAGAGATAATACGGAACCATCCGGAGCTGCCTGGCTCCCTCCATGGCAATCTTCATGGTTTCTTCTGTGTTGTTCAGCATGGAAATTCCCTTTTCTTCGATCCATTGGCTGAGCTTCGATGCACGCTTGATGGCAAGGGAATGTACTGTCAGGCTATCCGGCTGCATCGCAACAATTTCATTTATCGTATGTTGCACCTCTGCTTCCGTCTCTTCCGGAAGTCCTAAGATAATATCCATATTAATGTTGGTAAAGCCAACCTCTCTTGCCAGAGCAAATGCTTCCTTCACCTGCCCTACCGTATGGCGTCTGCCGATCAGATCAAGCGTCTTCTGGTTCATGGTCTGCGGATTCACCGAAATTCTGGCAACTCCATGGTTCTTCAAGACCTCCAGTTTGTCTCTCGTAATGCTGTCCGCTCTTCCTGCTTCAACCGTAAATTCCTTCAGGTGGGACAGATCCAGCTTCTCTTCCATATAAGAAAGAAGCCGTTCCAGCTCCGGTGCCTTCAATGTGGTCGGTGTGCCTCCGCCAATATAGATCGTATCCAGAATCTTATCCCGATAAAAACTGCTTACAAAGTCAATTTCCTTTTCCAGTGCTGCTAAATACTCCGAAACACGCTTTTCCCAAGAAAAAATCGGATAGGAAGTAAAGGAACAGTACAGGCAGGTCGTCGGGCAGAACGGAATTCCAATATAGAGACTATAGCCATCTTCGTAATGAAGAGTATCCAGCAAGGCCTTTTCCCTGCGGGCAATCTCAATGGAAAGCCTTCCCTTTTCCTCACTGATGAGGTACGTATCCTGCATATACTGCATGATTTCCTCATCCGTAACGTCCTCTTCCATCATTGTCATCGGAATTTTCGTCGGGCGGATTCCGGTCAGGGTTCCCCAGGGAAGCTTCTTCCCGGTATATTCCGAAAGTGCGGTATAAATCAGCTTCTTTAAGCAGTTCTTGACGTGTGGACGATCTATGCCCTCTTTCAGTTCTATCTTATATCCACCGAAATCTGCTTTTTTCGTGCCGCCCCCCACAATGCTCATGCAGATCTCCTCCGGTGCAAAATCAATTTTTAAATCCGGAAGTTCCTCATCGGAGCTCAAAACATCCTTTTCATCAGAATCCGGCACGAAGACCCTGACGTCCTGTGCCGGATAAAATGCCTTTACCAGAGAATGAATATCATATTCATATCCTTTCTGATTCACGAATACACTTAATAAACTACTCATCTTTTCCTCTTCTCATTTCGATCAAAGAAATGCATTATATTTTCTCTCATGTCCGATACTGGTGCACTCCCCATGTCCCGGATATACCACCACATCATCGGGAAGTACCATCAACTTCTCATGAACCGATCTTACCAATGTGCTCATACTGCCTGTCGGAAGATCCGTTCTTCCCACAGAATCCTGAAACAGGGTATCTCCACTGAGCAGCACCTTGTTTTCCTCAAAATAGTAGCAGCAGCTTCCCTTCGTATGCCCCGGTGTTGCAATCACCAGAAACTGCATCCCGGCAATTTCAACCGTTTCTCCATCCTTCAAAAGGACATCCGGAGTAACCGTACATGCTCGTCCTGCTGCCACCGAAATCTGCTTTTTTCGTGCCGCCCCCCACAATGCTCATGCAGATCTCCTCCGGTGCAAAATCAATTTTTAAATCCGGAAGTTCCTCATCGGAGCTCAAAACATCCTTTTCATCAGAATCCGGCACGAAGACCCTGACGTCCTGTGCCGGATAAAATGCCTTTACCAGAGAATGAATATCATATTCATATCCTTTCTGATTCACGAATACACTTAATAAACTACTCATCTTTTCCTCTTCTCATTTCGATCAAAGAAATGCATTATATTTTCTCTCATGTCCGATACTGGTGCACTCCCCATGTCCCGGATATACCACCACATCATCGGGAAGTACCATCAACTTCTCATGAACCGATCTTACCAATGTGCTCATACTGCCTGTCGGAAGATCCGTTCTTCCCACAGAATCCTGAAACAGGGTATCTCCACTGAGCAGCACCTTGTTTTCCTCAAAATAGTAGCAGCAGCTTCCCTTCGTATGCCCCGGTGTTGCAATCACCAGAAACTGCATCCCGGCAATTTCAACCGTTTCTCCATCCTTCAAAAGGACATCCGGAGTAACCGTACATGCTCGTCCTGCTGCTTTTGAAACATTTAAAGCATCGCTTTCGCAGAGCTCTTTCTCACCTTCATAGGCATATACCTTGGCACCGCTGCATTTTTTCAGGTCTTCCACGCCCCAGATGTGGTCAAAGTGGCCGTGCGTAAGACAGATTGCAGCCACGTGAAAGCCCTTTGCCGTAAGCTGCTGATACAGAAATTCTCCCCGATCGGCCGGGTCAAAGACAATCACATCCTTCTTTCCTTCTTCATATACATAGTAAAAATTCGTCTGGCACATGCCAAGTGTAAGTTGTCCAATCTTCAAGTCTGACATTGTATCCTTTCTCCATATGCTGTAACTGTTCAGCACGATCTTCCCTGATCAGCCGGTAGTTCTCTCTATATCCATCACACCTTCAATGCCGTGCAGTTTGTCCACAAGGGTATTAAGCTGCTCCCGGCTGTTGATTTCAAAGGCAATGGCAAGTGTTGCATATCCCTGTTTATTCACTCTCGTATTAAGACTCCGGATACTGATGTTCTTCTCCGTAAGAATCTTCGTGATATCTGCAAGAAGTCCATTCCGGTTCATGGCATAAATCTTAATTTCTGCAATATACTTCTCATCTCCGGCATCCTTCGCATTATCTTCCCATTCTGCATCAATGAGGCGCACTCTTTCCATTTCCGGAAGATTAATGATATTAATGCAGTCGGTGCGATGAATGGATACGCCACGTCCTCTCGTTACAAAGCCAACAATTTCATCTCCTGGAACCGGCAGACAGCATTTTGAAAAACGTACTGCCAGATCATGCATTCCCTTTACGACAATACCGCTCTTGGATCTCATATGCGGAATGTTCTTCTGCTGGTCGTTCTCTGCAACAGCCGCAAGAACCTCTTCATTAGTCAATTCCTTTTTATGATCCTTTTCATAAAGCTCGAGCATCTTATTGATGATCTGCCCTTCCTTTAAACCGCCATGTCCGACGGCTGCAAGAACCGACTCCCAGTCATGGAAGCCATATTTATTCATGATCGTGTTCATGTACTCCGGCACCATGATTTCATTGGTGTCGATTACCTTGGCCTTACAGTATGCCTGTAAAAGTTCACGGCCTTTCACAATATTTTCTTCTTTAAACTCATTCTTAAACCACTGGTTGATCTTGCTCTTGGCCTGAGTACTCTTCACCACATTCAGCCAGTCCCGGCTCGGTCCCTTGGAATTCTGGGATGTCATGATTTCCACCCGGTCGCCGTTCTTGATCTCATAATCAATCGTTACCAGCTTTCCGTTTACTCTCGCACCGATCATCTTGTTGCCGACCGCACTATGAATACTATAGGCAAAATCAATCGGTGTAGAGCCTGCCGGCAGGTTCTTTACCTCGCCGGTCGGAGTAAAGCAATAGACACTATCGGAAAACAGGTCAAGATCACTCTTTAGCAGGTTCATGAACTCCCTGTTATCGGACATATCCTGCTGCCATTCCAGAATCTGACGCAGCCACGACAGCTTCTCTTCCTCGGAATCCTCAATCTTCTTGCCATCGGAAGCAACCTTATACTTCCAGTGCGCTGCGATACCATATTCTGCAGCCTTATGCATTTCATAAGTACGGATCTGAATTTCAAAGGGCTGCCCGCTTTTACCGATCAGTGTCGTATGAAGAGACTGATACATATTCGCCTTGGGCATGGCAATGTAGTCCTTGAAACGCCCCGGGATCGGCTTATACATTTCATGAATGACACCAAGCGCAGCATAACAGTCCTTGACGGTATTTACAATAATGCGGACTGCAAACAGATCATAGATCTGTTCAATCGATTTATTCTGATTCTTCATTTTCTTATAAATACTAAAAAAGTGTTTGATACGTCCGTCAATATGGGCTTCAATTCCGGCATTTTTAATGTGCTCACTGACTTCATCCACGATGTCCTGAATGTATTTCTCACGTTCGCTTTTACGAATTGCAATTTTGTCTACCAGATCATAATATGCCTCCGGCTCGAGATATTTTAAAGATAAGTCATCTAATTCTACTTTGATTTTGGAAATACCAAGACGCTGTGCAATTGGTGCATAGATTTCCTGCGTCTCTCTTGCAATACGCTGCTGCGCCTCCGGCTTCTGGTATTTCAGGGTGCGCATATTATGAAGACGGTCTGCCAGCTTGATCAGAATGACACGGATATCCTTCGCCATAGCAAGGAACATCTTACGCAGGTTTTCAGCCTGCATTTCCAGCCGATCCGGCTTGCCATCCTGATCCGTTGACAGATGCAGATTCTGCAGCTTGGTAACGCCATCTACCAAAAGAGCTACCTCCGGGCCGAAATTCTTCTCGATTTCTTCCCCGGTCATAATGGTATCCTCCACCACATCATGCAAAAGTCCTGCTGCAATGGTTTCCTGATCCATCTCAAGGTCTGCCAGAATGATTGCTACGCATAAGGGATGCACAATATAAGGCTCTCCGGATTTCCTCACCTGATCCTTATGTGCCTGGCAGGCCACATGATACGCTTTTTCAATCAGGGAAATATCATCAGAGGGGTGATATTTACGCACACGTAAAATAAGATCCCGATATAACTGCTCCGGACTTTGAAATTCCTGAATTGATTCGATCCGACCATCATCGAATACCATCTCATTCTTAACCTGTTCGCCAGTTGTCTTACTGATATCCTTTTCTTCTGTCATTCTACCACCCTTTAGCATTTCTCAGTGCCAGATGCCTTTAGCTCTGATGTTGTCTGTTATAATATCCATATTATTATATATTTATTTATGAGTGTAGTCAATCCGTGAAGAAAACAGATTCCATTCGCAAGTCAGGCCGAACGTTTGATTTGTTGCAACTATTCAGAGCGATTTGTTTATGATTTTGTATATATGTATATAGATGTAAGCGTGTAAACAGGCCGATGCCTAGCCACACAAAGAGGTAAGCGTGTAAACAGACCGATGCTTAGCCCCATAAAGAGGTATCACCTCTTTATGGGGCTACCGCTTACAGCGGTATACAATTAAAAAGGGAAGCCCCCTTGTGAGCTAGCTCACATTGGGCTTCCCTTTTTCTTGTGCATCGGCTGTTTATACGCTTACATCATTCCCATTCCGGCGCCGCCTGCAGGCATTGCAGGGGTGTCTTCCTTAATGGAAGCAACGACAGATTCGGTTGTAAGTAAGGTAGAAGCAACGCTTGTTGCGTTCTGAAGTGCACTTCTTGTTACCTTGGCAGGATCAAGGATACCTGCGGCAACCATATCTACGTACTCTTCTTTTAATGCATCAAATCCTGTTCCTACAGGAGATTCCTTTACTTTGTTGATAATAACGCTTCCTTCCAGACCTGCATTTGCAGCAATGTGGAACAGAGGCGCTTCCAGTGCCTTTAATACAATCTGTGCACCGGTCTTTTCATCACCATCTAAGCTGTCAGCAAGCTTTTCAACTTCCTTGGATGCATGGATATATGCAGAACCACCACCACAGATAATGCCTTCCTCTACAGCGGCTCTGGTAGCTGCAAGCGCATCTTCGAGACGAAGCTTTGCTTCCTTCATTTCGGTTTCGGTTGCTGCACCTACACGGATAACTGCTACGCCACCTGCAAGCTTTGCAAGTCTTTCCTGTAATTTCTCTTTATCAAAATCAGAAGTGGTTTCTTCAATCTGTTTCTTAATCTGATTGATTCTGGCTGCGATCGCATCCTTATCACCTTCACCATCAACGATAACCGTGTTTTCCTTCTGAACCTTAACGGATTTTGCACGACCTAACTGCTCCATAGTAGCTTCCTTAAGTTCAAGTCCAAGCTCTTCGCTGATTACCTGACCACCTGTCAGAATAGCGATATCCTCCAGCATTGCCTTACGTCTGTCCCCATAGCCGGGTGCCTTAACAGCAACCACATTGAAGGTACCACGTAATTTGTTTACGATCAGGGTAGTAAGTGCTTCGCCTTCCACATCTTCTGCAATGATTAAAAGCTTTGCACCGGACTGAACGATCTGCTCTAACAGGGGAAGGATTTCCTGGATGCTGGAAATCTTCTTATCGGTGATCAGGATGTAAGGATTATCAAGAACTGCTTCCATCTTATCCATATCCGTTGCCATGTATGCGGAAATATATCCTCTGTCGAACTGCATACCTTCTACAAGGTCAAGCTCTGTCTGCATGGTCTTGCTCTCTTCAATGGTAATTACACCATCACCGGATACCTTTTCCATTGCATCTGCAACAAGCTTACCAACCTCTTCATCACCTGCGGAAATAGCTGCTACTCTTGCAATATGCTCCTTACCGTTTACCTTGGAGCTCATCTTTGCAATAGCTTCTACTGCACAATCTGTTGCTTTCTTCATACCTTTACGAAGAATGATCGGGTTAGCACCTGCTGCAAGGTTCTTCATACCGGCATTTACCATTGCTTGGGCAAGTACGGTTGCGGTTGTTGTGCCATCACCGGCCACATCGTTGGTCTTAGTTGCTACTTCCTTAACGAGCTGTGCACCCATGTTTTCGAAAGAATCCTCTAATTCGATTTCCTTTGCAATGGTAACACCATCGTTTGTGATTAACGGAGCACCATAGGATTTATCCAGAACAACGTTTCTTCCCTTCGGTCCAAGTGTTACTCTCACGGTGTCAGCTAACTGATTAACACCGGCTTCTAATGCTGCACGGGCTTCTGCCCCATATTTAATTTCCTTTGCCATGATTTTTTCCTCCTAAATCTACTAAACTATTTTTCTTTCATTTTCACAACGAAATACTTTTTTCACAATGAAATACTTTTTAATTGAAATATTTCTTATTGAAATACCTCTTAACTACTGAAATTCTTTTAACAGGAATGCTTCTTAATTACAATGTTTCTTAATTAAAATGCTTCCTACTGAATCACTGCAAGAATATCACTCTGCTTTACAATGATATATTCCTCGTCTTCGATCTTTACATCCGTTCCTGCATATTTGGAATAAATAACCTGATCCCCAGCCTTTACTTCCATCTTGATTTCCTTGCCATCTACCACTCCGCCGGGACCTACTGCAACAACTTCTGCCTGCTGGGGTTTTTCCTTATTCTGTCCGGGTAATACGATGCCGGATTTGGTGGTTTCTTCTGCAACTAACTGTTTCAGAACAACTCTGTCTGCTAATGGTACTAATTTCATGATTTACTGCCTCCTTGTTATATCTTAATAATTTTTATGATCTTTTGTTTTGTTAGCACTCATTTATATTGAGTGCTAACATCTAAAACATATATTAAATTTATATGCCTTCTTTTGCAAATTGTATCACAATGCTATATGTTTGTTTTTCTTTCATTATCTTTCTTTTTCTCGTTTTTTCTTTTGTTTTTGCATTAGATGCGTTTAATTTATTAAAACTTTGTGAACAAATGATAGGGTTAAAGAAACAAAAAGTATCATCGATGCATGCCTGTAGTAATCTGATTAAGCATAAATTAAGGGCAAAATATCTTTTGCCCTTAAAATTTATCATGCTGTCATAATAACTATTCGTATTACTTTCCCTTGCCCTCAAGGCGCTCCCGGTAGCCCGATGCCTGCTTCATGGCAAGCTTATCTTCAAACATTTCATACTGTGCATCGGAAAACAGCTCCTGTACCGACTGCTCGATATTATTCTTATAGACAATACCGATTGCTGCAGATGGTGCCAGCTTCTCATCCTCATAGCTTACACAGCGTTCCTTAATTCTGCGGGCATAATCTTCCGCTTCTCCCTCTTCTGCCATCGGAATCAGGACACCAAATACATCTCCATCAATTCTTCCAATTACAAAATAAGGACTTGCCTCTTCCCGTATGATATCTGCGATAATCCGGATCAGACGGTCACTTTCTTTATCTCCGAAATGATCATTCGCATACTTCCAGTCATTGATATTAATTTCAATTACCGCTACCGGAACAATTTCAGAACGATCCACAATCTGCATTCTTTTATCAAAGTAATCATTCGCAAATACACCGGTCAGCTCATCCATACGTGAGGACTGCTCCTTCTGCTTTGCTTCGTCCTTCCCTTCCATCTCTTCCATGTACTCTACAACCAGTCTCATATCCTCCGCACTGGAAATTGGGAAACTATTCATACTCTCTTTTCTCTTCTGATCCATAGAACCTGTATTATGCTCCATGCCAATACCCCCGTATTGTTGTTTTTCATTTGTAGCATATGCAATAAGTATATCCTTTCCCGATACGGAACGCAAGACCTTCCATTACCTCAGTATAACTTCAGTACAAAAAGACTGTTCCTATTATATGTATCTGCGACGCAAAGCAGTCATTAATCACGAAGGACAAACTTCTCTAACAGATCGTTTAAGGTAGATGCAGATGCTGCCAGTTCTTCACTCGTAGCAGAGGTTTCCTGTGCTGATGCGGAATTGGACTGAATAACATCGTTGATATCTTCCACGCCCTTACGGATCTCTTCTACGGATGCTGCCTGTCTGTCGGATGCATTACGGATGTTTGCCACTTCCTGAATGATCTCATCCAGTTCATCCATAACCTTCTTCATTGCTTCGCCGGTTTCCTTCGTTACCTTATTGCCATCCTCGACTTCATTTAAAGACTGCTCAATCAGCTTCTTGGATTCTACTGCGGAGTTCGCACTTTCTTCTGCAAGCTGTCTGATCTGGTCAGCAACAACGGCAAATCCACGTCCTGCCTCTCCGGCACGTGCTGCCTCGATGGAAGCATTCAGGGAAAGTAAATTCGTCTGGGATGCAATATTCTCAATATCTGCAATGATCTTCTCAACATTCTGTGTTGTTGCATTGATCTTCTTCATTGCCTCTACCAGCTCATCCATCTTCTTCTGGCTCTTGCCGGCTTCAACACCAACCTGCTTTGCCTTATCATGGACAATATCGGTAGACTTGGTATTCTCTAATACCTGATTGGTTACTTCATCCACGGTAGCTACCAGTTCCTCTACCGCTGCCGCCTGATTGGTTGCACCTTCTGCAATATCCTGTGCACTCTCTGCTAACTGTCCGCTTCCTGCAGATACCTGCTCACCTGACTCCTGAATACCATGCATAGTCTCACTGATCTTCACAACCATTTCATTCAGCTTATCTAATACGTTGCTTAACTGTCCGACATAGGCTTCCGGACAACTGCTTCTGACATTGAAGTTTCCTTCCGAAAAGCTCTCTACAATCATTAACAGGTCGGAAATCACTTTCTTCAAGACACCTGCTGCGGTCTCAAAGGTATCGGATAATTCACCAAGCTCATCCTCCGCTTCATACGGAGTTCCGATTTCAAAATCACCCTCTGCAATCTTCTCTGCTGCTACCACCAGATTCTGAATCGGTTCAACCAGCAATGCTGCAAGTCTCTTCATGATATAGGAATTAAATGCAATGCCTAAAATGGCAAGTACTAAAATTATGATAATCCCCGGAATATTCTTACTCATAACCATCTCTGCAAGAGCTACGACAACAAGTAATAAATAGGAAATCATTACCATCCGGAACACCCGATGTAATTTGTCCTTGATGGATCTGTCTCTTAACATTTTGTCAATTTTGTTTCTCACTATGCCTCTCCTCCTGTATATTGGTATTAATAACATTATAACGATATAAAGCACGTAATTCAAGTACTAAACTGGTCCTTTGCCTGTAAAATCCATGCAGAATAACGAATTGCATGACAATTTTCTGCAATTCAAAAGAGACATTCATTACGAATGTCTCTTTAATCACCAAACAGTGGAATTCCCTTTCTTCACTTATTCCTGCTCACAGCCACGTAAGCTTCTCTTATATAAAGGAAGTAATACAATACACTGCATAGATGGCAAGCAATGCGATTCCCTGTATCCGGGAGGATTTCTTTCGGATCAAAATCGGTATGAGTAAGACCGCCATCACCAGAAATCCAAGCGGCATATCAACCAATATGGTAGAACGTTCTAACGGAATACCTGCAATTGCGGAAGGAATACCAATTACCACAAGCATATTCAGAATATTTGCGCCGACAATGTTGCCAAGTCCGACATTTCCATAGCCCTTAATAATCGAAACAAGGGAAGTTACCAACTCCGGAAGGGAGGTTCCAAGTGCAATAAACGTAACGGCAATCACACGCTCAGGAACACCAAGTGCCTCTGCAATCAAAATGCCATTATCGACGAGAAGATTAGCACCAAAGTAAAGAAGCACGGCACATACCACAAGAATAAGCAGATGCTTCCAGATCGGACCGCTCTCTTTCTTCTCATCCTCTTCTTCCTCACTCTCTTCTCCTTCAGAGCCTGCCTTCTTAATATTAAGATATGCATAAACCGCAAATAATAAAAGCAGCACAACACCGGCGGGACGGTTGAATTTCTGAGTCAGATAAGCATATAGATTCATACCGGCCAACACCGCAAAGAAAAAAATTCCTCTCCAACGGATTGCCGCTGCCTCAATCTTCTTAGACGGCCGGATTGTCTGTGTCAGTCCTGCAATCAATGCAGTATTGCAGATGATGGAGCCAAATGCATTTCCGGCTGCGATCGCTGCTGATCCATCAAACGCTGCGGTTGTGGAAACCAGGACTTCTGGTAGCGTGGTGCCAAGGCTTACTATGGTTGCCCCTACAACAATCTGTGGAATCCCCAGCTTCTTCGCAATTGCAACTGCGGCATCCACCAGCCGGTCACCTCCAAGACAGATCAGAACAAGTCCCAGAATAAATAGTAAAACTGTCTGTATCATTTTTGATATCCTTTCTTTGCACAGACTCTTTTCTTTGGTAGTATTTCCTCTTGTGTCTGTTTTATTTCAAAGTATCACACACCCGCAATCATCTGTCAACCGTTTCCGACAGCCTCTGGTCTCTCAGAAACAGGTATCTATCGTCCGCCTCATCATAGTATTTACACCCGGATCCCGAAAAAATCTGCATTAATATGGAGCATGACTGATTATAAAACTCATCCTCATAATGGACAATATGCGCACCACCAAGCGGAAATTTATCCGACGCATAATAATGCTTTGAAATATCGATCACATAGCATTTCGTCAAATCCTCAAACATCTTTTCGTATTGTATAATTGCCTGCTTTCTCTTTTCCAGATCTCTGCTTCCGTTGTTCAGTTTCTGCAGCTTATCATCCAGATCAATATAGGTGTCCTTCAGGTCTGCCTTTATAAGAATGATGTTTTCTCCATATTTTTCCAGCAGAACCCGGGCAAATTTCTTCATTTGCTCATCGGCATATTCCATATCATAGCTTTCAAAGAAATAGGTATTCGGACTGCATTCTCCTGATACCTGCTTATAAAATCCGGTTCTCTGAACAAAATCATCAATTTCCCACAATTGACCCCTGAACATTACGGCATTACAAATCAGATCATAAAAATCAATCACTATCCAGTCCGCCGATGACGCTTTCAGGACGTCAATTCCCGAATGCCGGAAGGCTTCTTCAATGGTCCTTCTTCTCCAGGCATTGTTCTCAAATAAGCTGTCATCCTTTGGAACCTCACAGGAAACCGGGGCTTCAAAGGCAAGTAAATGCGGCTGTTTAAAGATGTATTGATTCACCACGATATCCCGCTTATTCCGATTCATGATCTCTCTGGAAATACAGCTTCCCCAGATATCCACTTTGATTTTATGGTGAGCGGATAAATATTGCTCCAAGGCTTTCGCATTACCTTTTATCAGAAAAATAATTTCACACTCGTCCTCGCAGACACTGAAGCCGACCATTTCCGAGAGCTGTAATGCCATATCCTTCAGAATCCGCATTTTCCACAGGAATAAGATCCGATAACATTCATAAGTCCCGGAAAGATCCTTCTCTATGATCCGTTGAATTGCTTCTGCCGCACCCAGCAGCTCCTTATTCAATTCATTTTCTTCCAGATAAAGCACTGCTTCTTCAAGATCTGCCACATGATGCCTCATCAGCTCCATTATTCCATGGTAATGCGACCGGATAAATTCCTTAGACGAATACAGGATGACTTGATCTGTCAATTGCTCCTGATTCAGCATTCTGTTTTGATAACCACGTGCCATCAGATTATCATAATACTTCAATATTCTGTTCATTCTGAATTCCGGATCATCTTCAGAATAATAAAATTGATGACTCTTATTATCAAAAATATCTCCCAGCTTATGGGCAACATCCCAATAAAAATATTCCTCAAATGCAGATGGTGAAGCTGCCTTAGCATCTCCAAAATAATGCCCTGCTATATCAATAACTACCGGATTCACAATTGAAATAAAATAACTCTCCAGCTTCCCGATCCGGGCATTTAAGGCACTCCGGTTTTTACCATTTCTGACCTCTCCCTTTACTACCATCGTCTCCGAAAAGTTCAGACGGACTAATACAATCTTTTCTTTGGAATAATATTTCAGTAAAAGTCCGGCATATTTCTTAATCTCTTTTTTCCAGAAGCTTTCACTAAACGGAGGTGTATGCTTCTTAAACTTCTCTTTATTGCTTTTATAAAAATCAGATAAAACAAATGCATCGGAGGCTGTGTAATAATTGTCATCCATCTGATAAAGAGAAATCGCCGCAGCAGCATAAAAATCAATGATCACATATTCTGCACGGCTATTCAAAAGATTCTGTTCAAAGTTCTTTTCAACATCCAGCCTTACCCGCTCTGCACACTGTTCGACAAGTTCCTGCTTTTCGCCGTTCAATATGGATAACTGCGAAATAATACAGGCATCTTGATTAACCTTGCATTCCGGTATATAAGAAAAGATTTTTCTCAATACCACGGAGCCCTGCAGCAGCACCTCCGGTTTCGGTACCGATGTCATAACCGATGCATTCTTTGACAGGATTTCCTCAATTCTTTCCCTTGCTTTTCCACTTGCAATTCCTATCCTGACACCACAGGAATCAGAATCCCTGCTTATCGTCGGGATAAACGATAGGGAGGCCGACACTTGCCCGTCCTGGCTCTTATGCAGCTTACAGCACATTACTGCACTGAGTCTGTTGTCACTGAATTCGCTCATTGAGGTCAGAAAATTCCCCAGGGAATAAGCACACGGCACTGTTCTTCCATCGGAAGTCGTAAGTATTTCATACTTCTGCATCACATGAGGATGTGATGCCACAATCAGATCAGCACCTGCTTCTGCCATCTCCTGCGATGCTTTTATCTGAGACGGCTTTATCTCTGAGGAGTTCATCGTTCCCCAATGCTGATAGGCAATAATGAATTCCGCATGATTTTTTCTGGCCTCGTCAACATACTGTTTAAACAATTCTGTCTTGTATCGGCCAAGCTCCTCCATCCACAAATCCATTTCCGCCTCATGACCGTTATTGATCATGCACAACGCAATTACCGCAATTTTTATACCCTTAATAGTAAAATAAACCGGATTATCATTCAATGTACCGATGTTCTGCATACCATGGCTTCTGATCAACGAGACTGTATTTTTCAAGCCTCCCGGCCCTGTATCACAGTTATGGTTATTAGCTGTAACCAATGCATCAAAGCCCGCATCCTTTACAGCTCCGATAAACGTGGAAGGTGAATTGCAATTCGGACTTCCGGATAAAGTTCTCAGTTCCTCACATTCATAGGGAGAATGATCATCACACATGGTTTCCAGTACACCAATTGCCAAATCTCCCTTTTGAACATACGTCCTGATATCCTCAAACGAGCCTGTAAAATCAAATTCCTTATTCCTGACCATACGCTGATGATTTACCGCACACATCAAATCCCCCATTAGCATGATCACAGCATCTGATTTCCGGGTTCTCGATAAGTCGCGGCCACACTCTATCCGGGTTTTGGTATATTCCCCATTCTCCATTGTGCTGATCACTTCCGTCATACCTTTATTTCTAGCCGTTACCATCCCATATTCATCCACAACAGCAATGGCTTCATCCTCCGACTGAAAGTGAATGGAAGGAACCGTATTTTGGTATTCAACCTCTATTTTTTTCGATTCATTTTCAGATAAGCAAATAACATTTTGAGCCTTTAGCTTCACGGAAACCGGCACAAACGGAATTTTATCCGATTTTTCCCCTCTGATTTCCACACCGTCACAAAACTGATAGGCACACACATCCGTAAGATATTCCACCCCGTTTTGAAAGCCCAGAATGGTTTTCTCCGGTTTTTGTGAATATCTGGTTTTAATGCACAGCTCCGGTTCGCCGGCTCTGTAATAAGACAGAATATAACCATCTGCATTTTCCACTTCATTCCAAGAGGAAATGGCTCTGCCATCTCCCCCTTTTACCTTAAAATCAGTCGGGACTCCAATACAAGCTTCCAAATCATTGTTCTTCATTTTCCACATATATCTGTCATTCTCCATTATGTAACATTAGCGTAACTATTCAGAACTACATTCGCAAAACCGCTGTTTCACAGCTTATGTTTTGCTCATGTAGTTACTTCGCCATATAAAATCTGTCAAATATGCTCCGAAATGCAAGCATTTCGATCATATTTATCAGATTTTGCATGGCTCTGAATAGTTAC